>NZ_AP019716.1:3855000-3920778 GCF_006742065.1 Clostridium butyricum
TTAATGGGCGAACAGCCCAACCCTTGGGACCTACTTCAGCCCCAGGATGCGACGAGCCGACATCGAGGTGCCAAACCTCCCCGTCGATGTGAACTCTTGGGGGAGATCAGCCTGTTATCCCCGAGGTAGCTTTTATCCGTTGAGCGATGGCCCTCCCACGAGGTACCACCGGATCACTAAGCCCGACTTTCGTCCCTGCTCGACTTGTAGGTCTCGCAGTCAGGCTCCCTTATGCCTTTACACTCTACGAACGATTTCCGACCGTTCTGAGGGAACCTTTGGGCGCCTCCGTTACATTTTAGGAGGCGACCGCCCCAGTCAAACTGCCCACCTAACAATGTCCTGTCACCAGTTTCATGGCATCCAGTTAGAACTTCAATACTATCAGGGTGGTATCCCAACAACGACTCCATTAAGGCTGACGCCCTAATTTCCCAGTCTCCCACCTATCCTGTACAGACAATACCGAAATTCAATGCTAAGCTACAGTAAAGCTCTACGGGGTCTTTCCGTCCAATCGCGGGTAGCGAGCATCTTCACTCGCACTACAACTTCGCCGGATTCACAGTTGAGACAGTGCACAAGTCATTACGCCATTCGTGCGGGTCAGAACTTACCTGACAAGGAATTTCGCTACCTTAGGACCGTTATAGTTACGGCCGCCGTTTACTGGGGCTTAAGTTCACACCTTCGCTTGCGCTAAGTGTTCCCCTTAACCTTCCAGCACCGGGCAGGCGTCAGCCCCTATACATCAGCTTACGCTTTAGCAGAGACCTGTGTTTTTGTTAAACAGTTGCTTGTGCCTATTCTCTGCGGCCTACCAAATGGTAGGCACCCCTTCTCCCGAAGTTACGGGGTCAATTTGCCTAGTTCCTTAACTGTGATTCTTCCGTCGGCCTTAGGATTCTCTCCTCATCTACCTGTGTCGGTTTGCGGTACGGGCACTACTTCTCTTTCTAGATGCTTTTCTTGGAAGCATGAAATCAGATACTTCGGTTCCGTGGAACCTTCCCCATCACGCCCTAGGATTGTTAGAACGGATTTGCCTGTTCTAACTCCCTCAACGCTTAGACCAGCATCCAATAGCTGGCACATCCTATCCTTCTCCGTCACACCATCGATAATAACGATTATAGTGGTATTGGAATATCAACCAATTGTCCATCGACTACGCCTCTCGGCCTCGCCTTAGGTCCCGACTAACCCTGAGAAGACAAACTTTACTCAGGAAACCTTAGATATTCGGCCTGTAGGATTCTCACCTACATCTCGCTACTAATGCCAACATTCTCACTCGTAATCAGTCCACCGCTCCTTACGGTACGACTTCAGCCCGATTACGACGCTCCTCTACCGCTCATACAAAGTATGAACCCGTAGCTTCGGTGGTAAGTTTGAGCCCCGGACATTTTCGGCGCAGGATCTCTTGACTAGTGAGCTATTACGCACTCTTTTAATGAGTGGCTGCTTCTAAGCCAACATCCTAGTTGTCTTAGAAATCCCACATCCTTTTCCACTTAACTTACACTTTGGGACCTTAGCTGACGATCTGGGCTGTTTCCCTTTTGACCATGGAACTTATCTTTCATAGTCTGACTGCCGTGCTGATAGTATCTGGCATTCGGAGTTTGATAAGGTTCGGTAAGCGCTATGCCCCCTAGCCTATTCAGTGCTCTACCTCCAGTACTCACATTTCACGACGCTAGCCCTAAAGCTATTTCGAGGAGAACCAGCTATATCCGAGTTCGATTGGAATTTCTCCGCTATCCACAGCTCATCCCATGCTTTTTCAACAGCAACGTGGTTCGGTCCTCCACGAGGTTTTACCCTCGCTTCAACCTGGCCATGGATAGGTCACCCGGTTTCGGGTCTACAGCATGCAACTAGTCGCCCTATTAAGACTCGGTTTCCCTTCGGCTCCGTACCTTAAGTACTTAACCTCGCTACATACCGTAACTCGTTGGCTCGTTCTACAAAAAGCACATCATCACACACATAAGGTGCTTTGATCGGTTGTAGGCACATGGTTTCAGGTTCTATTTCACTCCCCTCCCGGGGTTCTTTTCACCTTTCCCTCACGGTACTGCTTCACTATCGGTCATCAGGTAGTATTTAGCCTTGGGAGGTGGTCCTCCCTGCTTCCCACAAGGTTTCACGTGTCTCGTGGTACTCTGGTGCAGAACTGATTATTATGACTTTTACTTACAGGACTATTACCTCCTACGGTCCAACTTTCCAGTTGTGTTCGGTTAATCATAATTTCACGTTATGTTCTGTCCGCAACCCCAGAGATAAATCTCTGGTTTGGGCTCTTTCCTTTTCGCTCGCCGCTACTAAGAAAATCGATTTTTCTTTCTCTTCCTCTAGGTACTTAGATGTTTCAGTTCCCTAGGTGTTCCTTCATAAAGCTATGTATTCACTTTACGATGCATGAGGTTTCTCATGCGGGTTTCCCCATTCGGAAATCTCCGGATCTCTGGCTATGTGCGCCTACCCGAAGCTTATCGCAGCTTATCACGTCCTTCATCGGCTCCTGATGCCAAGGCATTCACCATGCGCCCTTTGTAGCTTGACCTTTTTAAGTTTTGATATACAAAACTGGTTATATTAATCATTCACAAAGAATATTATTCTTGGCTTTGTTGTATTATATACATTAATCTATGTGCAATTTTCAAAGAACATTTAAAGATTTAATTTAACTTAAATCTTAATGGTGGAGATAAAGAGATTCGAACTCTTGACCCCCTGCGTGCAAGGCAGGTGCTCTCCCAACTGAGCTATACCCCCATATTTCTTGAAAGACCTAGTCTTTCAAAATTGAACAGAATCAATACTCATTAAGTAACCTTTGAGCAAGTTATAATTTTTATAGATGCTTTGCATCTTTGTACTAGTCAAACGTCATGTTTGCTAGATTTCTCCATAGAAAGGAGGTGATCCAGCCGCAGGTTCTCCTACGGCTACCTTGTTACGACTTCACCCCAATCGCTGACCCTACCTTAGGTCGCTGCCTCGCTTACGCGTTAGCTCACGAACTTTGGGTATTGCCAACTCTCATGGTGTGACGGGCGGTGTGTACAAGGCCCGGGAACGTATTCACCGCGACATTCTGATTCGCGATTACTAGCAACTCCAGCTTCATGTAGGCGAGTTTCAGCCTACAATCCGAACTGAGATCGGTTTTATAGTTTTGCTCACTCTCGCGAGGTTGCATCTCATTGTACCGACCATTGTAGCACGTGTGTAGCCCTAGACATAAGGGGCATGATGATTTGACGTCATCCCCACCTTCCTCCCGGTTAACCCGGGCAGTCTCGCTAGAGTGCTCAACTAAATGGTAGCAACTAACAATAAGGGTTGCGCTCGTTGCGGGACTTAACCCAACATCTCACGACACGAGCTGACGACAACCATGCACCACCTGTCTTCCTGCCACCGAAGTGGCTTCCTCCATTACAGAGTAATTCAGGAGATGTCAAGTCTAGGTAAGGTTCTTCGCGTTGCTTCGAATTAAACCACATGCTCCGCTGCTTGTGCGGGCCCCCGTCAATTCCTTTGAGTTTTAATCTTGCGACCGTACTCCCCAGGCGGAATACTTAATGCGTTAGCGGCGGCACAGAGGTCATGACAACCCCTACACCTAGTATTCATCGTTTACGGCGTGGACTACCAGGGTATCTAATCCTGTTTGCTCCCCACGCTTTCGAGCCTCAGTGTCAGTTACAGTCCAGAAAGGCGCCTTCGCCACTGGTATTCTTCCTAATCTCTACGCATTTCACCGCTACACTAGGAATTCTCCTTTCCTCTCCTGCACTCTAGATATCCAGTTTGGAATGCAGCACCCAGGTTAAGCCCGGGTATTTCACATCCCACTTAAATATCCACCTACGCTCCCTTTACGCCCAGTAAATCCGGACAACGCTTGCCACCTACGTATTACCGCGGCTGCTGGCACGTAGTTAGCCGTGGCTTCCTCCTTAGGTACCGTCATTATCGTCCCTAAAGACAGAGCTTTACAATCCGAAGACCGTCATCACTCACGCGGCGTTGCTGCATCAGGGTTTCCCCCATTGTGCAATATTCCCCACTGCTGCCTCCCGTAGGAGTCTGGGCCGTGTCTCAGTCCCAATGTGGCCGATCACCCTCTCAGGTCGGCTACGCATCGTCGCCTTGGTGAGCCGTTACCTCACCAACTAGCTAATGCGACGCGGGTCCATCTCATAGCGGATTACTCCTTTAATTGCTGTACCATGCGGTACTACAATCTTATGCGGTATTAATCTTCCTTTCGAAAGGCTATTCCCCTCTATGAGGCAGGTTACCCACGTGTTACTCACCCGTCCGCCGCTAATCCACTCCCGAAGGAGCTTCATCGCTCGACTTGCATGTGTTAAGCACGCCGCCAGCGTTCGTCCTGAGCCAGGATCAAACTCTCAATAAAAAGTTTAATCTTAGCTTACTCAAAATAAAGAATTGCTGGTTTACTTAAATGTTTATATTATATTCTGTTCAATTTTCAAAGACCATTTTCTTTCACAACTTTACGTTGTTATTATGTTGTCACCCTCAAGCGACTTACTTAGTATATCACTTGGTTTGACATGTGTCAACAACTTTTTTAAAACTTATTTTGCTTCATTAATTTCAGCTTTTATCAAGTTTTAATTTTGTTGTTTGCCGCTCTCAGCGACGTGTTTTATCTTATCATTTAATATTCATATATATCAATATATATTTTGCAGAATATATAATATATAATTAAATTTCTACATTTTACTCTAATTTTCTCTAATATTCTCATATGGATACGCCAGGATTAGTTATATACTTTTTTCTAATATATATACATTTATTAATGATACATTTCATTATGGATATTCATATAACTAGTATACTTTTGAATAAACATCACACTATTTAACATATTAATTAACTTAATCTGATTATGTAACACAAATCAATTTGCGCATAGTATATATACGCAAAACAAAATAAATTTCCACACTTGCTTAATTTATTGCGGAAATTTATTTTATATTTATTCATTTATTATAGAGCCACTAAATTACCTCTACTATTACTAGCTTTAACTATCTTCTCTATAAAGTACTTTAAAAATCTTAAATCCTCTGTTAATTCTGGATGAAATGATGTTGCTAACATGTTTTTTTGTTTTACAGCAACTATATTATTATTAACTCTACATATTATTTCTACATTATCTTTCACTTCAACTACCAATGGTGCTCTGATAAATACAAGTTCTATTTCAGCATCACTTACTTCTTCTATAACCTTTTTTGTTCTAAAACTATCTATTTGAGTTCCAAAAGCATTTCTTCTAATTTTTATATCCATTATCCCTAAATGTCTTCTACAGTCATTTTCTATATCCTTTGCAAGAAGTATCATCCCTGCACAAGTCCCCCACACAGGTAATCCTTCTAATATTTTATTTTTTAATGGCTTCATTAATCCTGTAACATTTAGTAATTTTCCCATAGTGGTACTCTCACCACCTGGAAGTATTATTCCATCTATAACTTCTAAATCACTTTCCTTTTTAACTTCTATTGGTTCATATCCTAAAAGTTTAATTTGATTAATATGCTCTATAAACCCACCTTGTAATGATAAAACACCAATTTTCATTTTACCATCCTCTTTCTGCATACCTTGTTAAAACTTCTTTAGCATTTATACCACTCATAGCCCCACCTAAATCTTCTGACACCTCTGCAAGTTTTTTAGGATCATTATAATAAGTTGTTGCTAAAACAATAGCCCTTGCTCTTTTTTCTGGATTATCAGATTTAAATATACCCGATCCAACAAAAACTCCATCACATCCAAGTTGCATCATTAAAGCTGCATCTGCTGGCGTTGCTATTCCACCTGCTGCAAAATTAACCACAGGAAGTTTTCCATTTTCCCACACATATTTAACTAAATCATATGGTGCTCCATGATTTTTAGCCATTGTCATAAGCTCTTCCTTTGACGCCTTTTGAATATCCTTAATCTGTTCTGTCATTGTTCTCATATGAGTAACCGCATTAACAACATCTCCAGTACCAGCTTCTCCTTTAGTTCTAATCATTGATGCACCTTCACCAATTCTTCTTAAAGCTTCTCCAATATTTGTGGCACCACATACAAATGGCACTTTAAAACTCTCCTTATCTATATGATACTTATCATCTGCTGGTGTAAGAACTTCACTTTCATCAATAAAATCAATATTTAAAGCTTCTAATATTTGAGCTTCAACAAAATGCCCTATTCTTACCTTAGCCATAACAGGTATTGATACTGCATCTTGAATTTCTTTTATCATTTTAGGATCTGACATTCTTGCAACTCCGCCTTCTTTTCTAATATCAGAAGGAACTCTTTCAAGAGCCATAACTGCACAAGCCCCAGCTCTTTCTGCAATTATTGCCTCTTCCTTATTTGTTACATCCATTATTACCCCGCCCTTTAACATTTGAGCAAGATTTTTATTTACTAATTCTCTTTCCATTAATATAGCCCCCTTTTGTTTTAATACAAATATATTAATATATATATCCATACATTTCAAATGTATCCATACAATTGAAGTATATACATACAATATCCATTATCTAATTAAATCTTACGAGCTCCAATGATTGAATTGATATTTTTAAAAGTTGCACTTTAATTTAAATAAAAATAATAAAACGGCCCACATTAAGCATGAACCGTTTTATTGTTCTATTTGCATATATTCTACCTAATAAAATATATTATTATCGACTATAAATTTTCCCCTCTTGTTTCAATAACTTTTTTATACCAGTGGAAAGATAGTTTTTTCTTTCTATCATAATTATTTTTATGATCTACATATATAAACCCATATTGCTTCTTATATCCATTTAACCAGCTTAATAAATCTATAACTGACCAAGCATAATATCCCTTTAAATTTATTCCTTCACTTATAGCTGCTTTCACTACTTTTAAATGTTCCTCTATAAACTTAATTCTAGGAATATCTACAATTTCATCCTCTATTATAGGATCTTCATCTCCTAATCCATTTTCAGTAATATATAACTTTACATCACCGTATCTAGCTTTAAGCATTCTCAACCCATCTAAAAATCCTTGTGGAGAGATTTCCCAACCCCATTTTGTATAAACCTTATCTTCCATCATAACAGTCTTATAAAAACCATCAAAAGAAGGATTCCCTGGTGCTCCAGTAGAATTTTCTCTAGAAGCAACTAATTGCTGACCATCTGTATTTTTCATTATTCTTTGAGGCTGATAGTAATTCAAACCTATAAAATCATTTTTATCAGCAGTATTCTTCAATAATTCTAATTCTTCATTAGTCCAATCAGGCACTAAGTTCTTTTCTTTTAATAATTCTACTACATATTCTGGATATTCACCCTTTAATATAGGATCATAATACCAATATGTATCATAATAATTTGCATGTTCAGTTGCTGCAATATTTTCTTCTTTATTATCAAAGCTATATGCCGGATTAAAAACATGTGTTATTCCAATTTCTCCATACTGTTTTAGATTCTTATATATCTCTACACATTTTGCATGTGCTACAAATACATTGTGGGTAGCTTGAAAATACTTCTTTTGATCATTTACCAAACCAGGTGGATGTGCTCCAGTAATATATCCCGATTTACAAAACACTATCGCTTCATTGAATGTTATCCAATGCTTAACTCTATCACCAAAAGCCTTAAAACATGCTTCTGCATATTTAACAAATCCATTGATAGTCCTTTTATTAGTCCAACCACCTTGTTCTTCTAACACTTGTGGCATGTCCCAATGATATAATGTTACAAAAGGTACTATGCCATATTTTAAACATTCATTAATTAAGTTGTTATAAAACTCAAGTCCCTTTTTATTTATCTCTCCATCTCCATCTGGTATTATCCTAGGCCATGATACTGAAAATCTATATGATTCTAATCCCATTTCAGCCATTAACTTAATATCTTCTTTATATCGGTTGTAATGATCAACCGCTACATCTCCATTTGTTCCTTCAAATGTCTTGCCTGGTATTTTTGAAAATACATCCCAGTTGCTAATCCCCTTTCCGTCTTTATCCCATGCACCTTCTACTTGATACGCTGCAGATGCTGCTCCAAAGAGGAAATCGTTTGCAAATTTCATATGTAATCCCCCTTACCTTTTCTTTTGAATGTTTAATATCTACATCTAAACATAGATTTATTTCTTTTAAATTTATTGGTATGAATATAGTATATACTAATAAATCCATGTTGTAAATGTTTTCTTAAATTTTAAATTATACTTTGTAAAACAGTTGGACTAAGGAGCTTTATCTTTCTATAATTATATCTTTCTATTGATACGTCAAAAATAACTCCTGTACTTAAAAATACAGTATTCTCAAGCTGTAATGTTGGTTCTCCTTTTTCAACTTCTAAAAGTTCGCACTCCTCATCAGTTAATACATCACAACTTATAATCTTATCTGCAAAACCTATATTTAATTTCAGATCATTTGTAATATAATTAAATATAGAAGAACGGCAAATTTCTTCATTTAGATATGGAATTATTTCTTTGTTATAAAAAGATTCCTCTACCTCAATAGGTTCTCCATTTACATATCTTACTCTCTTAATATGATAAATTTTTGTATTTAGAGCACATTTAAATTTTTCTGCTAATTTTTCATCTGCATCGATAATTGAAAATTCAATAATCTTGCTTTCTATGCGCTTATCATCAAACTCTTTTGTAAGTCCATTCATTTCTTGAAGAGAAACACACTTCCCCTTTTGCGAATCCCTTAAAAATATTCCACTACCTTGAACTTGATATACATATCCATGATTAACCAAAATTTCAATAGCCTTTCTTATTGTGTTTCTACTAACACTGAATATATTCATAAGTTCATCTTCCGTAGGGAGTTTTTTATCTTTATCGTATACTCCATCTTTTATATTATTCATTAATTTGTTAATAACTATTTCGTATTTAGTTGTCACTTTACCCCTCCTATTCTTTTAATCAATAATAATTATATTTTAATACATTATTTATTTAATACAATATTTATTGTATTAAATATACCCAATTAATTCTATATTTTTATATTTAATAAGGCCACTTCTTACTAAAATCATCTTTTTGTACGAAGTAGCCTTATTTTAACTTATTAAATTCTATTGATTTTGAGCTGCTTGTTCATTCTTATAGTTCATACTATCAACTTTCTTAAAGAATGGGAAGTATATTGCAGTTGATATTGCTATTACAACTACTTGGAATAAAGCAGTTCTCCATCCACCTGTTAAGAATCCACTTATTATTGGTGGTGTAGTCCAAGGTACTACAACCCCTGTATATAATGGAATCAATCCTGTTGCTATTGCAAAATATTGAAGTACACCAATTGTTACTGGAGTTAATATAAATGGTATAGCCATAAATGGATTCATTACTATTGGAGTACCAAAGATGACTGGTTCATTAATATTAAAGCATGCTGGAACTACAGCTAATTTTCCTAATTGCTTAGATTGAGCTGATTTAGCTAAGAATAACATACATATAACAAGACCAATAGTTGCACCTGAACCTGAAAGATTAACTACACAATCTTTAAATTGTTGAGTTACTATACGTCCACCATTTTCTATTGTTAAAGCCATTCCTGAATCTAAGATGTTTTGGTTTGCTGTTGCATTTGAAATTAAGATACCATCCATTACTCCACCTATTATAGTAGAACCATGAACTCCAAACCACCATAAGAAAGGAATTAAGAAACACATTACAATAACTCCACCTAATGAATCAGATAACCCTTGAAGAGGTGTTTGTATAACTTTATATATCCATTCGATAAATGTTGTATTCATTCCATATTTAAATATAGTGTACACTACTGTAGCACCAACAATCATTACTGCCCCTGGAATTAAAGCTGAGAAAGAGTTAGCAACTCCTTGTGGAACTCCAGCTGGCATCTTTATTCTTATATCTTTCTTCATAAACCAAGAATATATTGCCCCTACTAATAAACCTATAATAATAGCAGTAACCATTCCTTCTCCACCAGTCCAAGCCTTTGGAATAACATTATCTGCTATTTCACCTGATTCAAGTGTTACATAAGAATTAGTTGTTAAAAGAAATATTACAAGTGATATAATTCCTGCTGATAAAGGTTCATACCCTTCATTTTTAGCATATGTATATGCAATACCTATTGCCGCTACTAAAGCAATTATCTTAAACGATGCGCCATATGCTTGCATTAATGGCTCTGTCCAATTCGCTCCTAATGTACTAGCCATCCAATCATTGAATGGTTGATATGGTATTTGAGCTAGTAATAAAAACACTGAACCAATTAGTGTTAATGGTAAAATAAATAGAATCCCATCTTTTAATGCAATAACTGGTTTTAAGTTTACAAATTTCATTACTTGCGGTATAAGCTTTTGACTTAATGTATTGCCGATTGACATAATAATTCCCCCTATAATATAAGTTAACTTTTGTTGAAAGATTTGATATAATATAGGTAATAATAATTTACGAGATTATTATTACTGAAAAATTCCATGCAATTTTCAAAGCAAATTCATAATGTAATTGCATGGAATCTTTATTAAACGTTTTCTTGAAATATACTATTAACTATTTTGCTAAATTCAAAGCAAAATCTAAAACTTTTTCTCCATTCATCATTCCATAGTCAACCATTGGTATAACATCAACTGGAACCCCTTTTGCTCCACACACTTCTTTTGCGTTAGCTAATCTGTATCCTACTTGTGGTCCAAGTAATGCAACATTTACACCATCTAAATGTTTATCCATTTGTCCTTCTGGAAACGCTGCAATATCTGCTTCTATTCCTCTCTTTGTTGCACTTTCTTTCATTTTATTTACTAATAAGCTTGTTGACATCCCTGCTGCACAAAATAATCTAATAGTTACCATAATAAATTCCTCCTAAATACTCTTATATTTTTGTTATCGTTTACTTTATCTTTATAAATTTACGTATTATTTATTAATTAATGTATTTACAATTTTTCTTAAGTCTATAATTTGTGTAATTAAATTCTTTTCAGTAATTGCTGTCATTAAATGGTCTTGAGCGTGTACAAATAGTACTGAAAAATCTACACTCTCACCAGCTGCTTCTTTTTGAAGGAAAGTAGTCTGTCCATCATGTGCTTTTGCCATTGCATCTTCTGCTAACTGCATTTCTTTATCAGCTTCTTCATAATTTCCGTCATTTACATGATTTAAAGCTGCATATGCATGATTTTTACAATCCCCAGCATTAATTATAATATTCATTATCGCCATTTCTAATTCTTGCATGTTTCTTCCCCTTTTCATATTTTCTATATTTCATATTTAATAATTCTAATTCGTTGGTATGAATTTATTATATACCAATATTTCCTCTTTGTAAATGTTTTCTTATAACTTTTTCTATATTTTTTTATTCGTTTTGTTGATTTATTTATCTAATCCTAGTGTCTATCAAGTTTAAAAGATATTCTCTTCCAAATATATAAATATAAAAAATAATACCCATGTTATAATTTTGAAAATTATAACATGGGTATGCCTATATACAAACACTTATATATCTTTTAAACTTACCTTTTGCTACGTGTCCAGTATCAATGATGTTAAAACCAGATTTCTTTATTACTTCACTCATGTCTTCAAATGTTACTATTATTAATCTATTTGTTATTCTACGTGCTGAATTTATTATAGCAACTTGCTCTTCTTTAGTAATTGGTGTAAAAAGACCGTATGGCATATCTATTATAGCAACATCAAATTTGTCCTTTATAGTTGTCATATCGCCATTTATAATTACATTATCATATCCAAAAAACTCAAGGTTTTTTTGTGCATTTTCAGCTATATTATCGTTGATTTCCCATCCACAAGCATTAATTCCCATAGACAAAGCCTCTATTATAACAGTTCCTATCCCACAACATGGATCTATAAATTTTTGATTTATATTATTTCCTACTGATATGTTAACTAAAGCTCTAGCTACTCTTAAGCTTAGAGAATTAGAATATGAATAAGGTTTTTTATCATGTATATGCCACTTAAAATCATTTCTATAATATTCTCCAAATATCCATTTATCGCCAACCTTACTTAACCCAAAAATGATTTCTGGATTATGGATATCTGCCTCACCTTTTATTATATATCCTATTTCTTTTATGCTATTTATTCTCTCTTTATAACCAACCGTATTATCTTCGCTTTTCATAAAACATACTTTGAAATTCTCATAAGCAAGATTATCAGATTTAATATTCAATAATATTTCTTCTATTGAATTTTCCTCATATTTTATTTTTATAACTTCCTTTATAAAAGGACTCCTGGAAGGATTAATATATTTATTTGCAAAGAATTGTTTTTTAAATGGTTTCATATTGAAAAACGAATCCATCTCCATCATGCACAACTCCTCTTCAAACTCCCTATTATAATTTATTATGTAAAAGTATTTTCCAAATTCTTTTTCTTCTTTAACGTCACCATTATTCAAACTTCATACCTCTTTTTTACTTATATTAATCCTATTATACCAAAACTTAATTTTTTTACTCAGTTAATATTCACTCACTATCTATAATCAAAATTATTTAAACAATACTTACTTTAATTACTTCGAGTAAAAAATTATACTCCTTTTATATGAGACAATATAATCTGATATAAAAGGAGTATAGAAAAAGTTATTTATTTTCTTCAATAATCTTTTTTAATTTATTTTGAACTAACCAAAGCTTTTTTTGCTTTCTATTGTATGCAACTAATTTATTCTTATTAGATTTGCTTTCATCCATTATTCTTATATATTCTGAATCTGCAATTTTCAATGCATCTTCTATTACTAAAAGTTCTTCCTTAGTAAACATATATATCTCCTCCATTTACTAAATCTTAAATTCCAATATATTATATCACATATTTACAAACAGTTAATACATTCTATTTCTTACTATAAGCCTATATATGTATTTATTATTATGTTGTTTCTCTAATATTTGATTATATTTTAAATGAAGATAATATGTACTTATAAATTTTACTTAAAAATATAAGTCTAATAGTTCTTTTATAGACTATTGAAATATTCCATTATGAAGCCATATATGATTTAATTCATCACCAGCACAATTTAAATTATTTCTTTCTCTAACAAATTTACCTGGGATTCCAGCAACTAATGAATTTACTTCTACATTTTTATCTATTATTGCTCCAGCAGCCACTATAGCTTGCTTTTCTATTTTTACACCTGGAAGAATCGTTGCTCTACAGCATATCTTTGCATAATCTTCTATTATAACTGGACTATATGTTCTTTCTTCATGATTATCCTCTGAATGAGAATGAGTAAATATCATTACTCCTTCTGTTAATGCTACAGAATCACCTAATTTAACTCCACCTTTTGAATCTATGTACACATCTCTATTTAAGAATACGTTATCTCCAACTTCAATATTATCTGGAACATTAAATCTTACATTTTCTTCTGCAATAAAATTTTCACCACATGATTTAAATAGTTTTTTTGCTAAAATTCTTCTATATAAAATTGAAAAATTAGCAACTAAACACATTGGAGACTTATCTAATACATCCCATAAAAAATGTAGGTATCTTTTTTCATCAGATACTCCTATTTCATTGTTTTTAGGAAGATAATCTCCATAAAGCTTCATTTCATCTAATAATTTAACAGGAAATGAAATCTCTAATAAATTTAATATTGATGATACACCATCTTTAGTCAGACCCGTATCTATTATATCTGTTATCTGACTTAATAATTTTTCTAATTCACTCATCCCCAATAACTATAGTTACACTTGGTAACTATATACCTCCTTTTCTTTTCTAAATTTAATACAGTTATTATTACTGCATTAAATAATATTTCCAAACTATTATATTATTGCACTTTAAATTATAAATTTCAACAATAATCTATATTTTTCCATATAATTGTTATCATTTTCTCAATATGTGTTATTTATAAATGCAAAAGAACCATCACTTATTTTTAACCTTCTAGATGATTCTTCTTCATGATATGTAGCAGTATATGTGTTATTTAAAAAAAGCTTGTAACTCTTCCTTTTCTAATATAATTAACCGCTCTCATTTTAAATCTTTCTAATTCTTTTGAATTATAAAAATTAAGTAAATCTATAGATAAAAATAAACCGTCTACTATAGAGTATTTAACGTCCTTTAAAAATAATCCTTCTTCTTCTTCCTTTTCACAAATATCAGTGTCATTCATAAGTTTTTCAAATTTTGTTTTTCCCTCTACAAGTTTATTTACAATTTCATCTTCTTTAAAATTAGTAAAATCCTTATTTACAAGTTCATTAACAAAATCTACATATTGTTTATTTACTTTAATATACTCTTCAAATATATTAGATAACATTATAGTTCCTCCCTTTAATTATAATTTATATATAAAAAGCTGGAAGTTATCCAGCCTTGATTTATGTAATATTATATTTTTTTAACAAATTCAGATTTTAAGCTCATTGCTCCAAATCCATCAATCTTACAATCAATATTATGATCGCCATCTACTAAACGTATATTTTTAACTTTTGTACCCTTTTTTAATGCAGAAGAAGCACCTTTAACTTTAAGATCTTTTATTATTGTTACAGAGTCTCCATCTTTTAAAACATTTCCATTTGAATCTTTTACAATTAATTCATCACTATTTTCATTTTCACTTCCTGGAGCCCATTCATGAGCACATTCTGGGCAAACTAAAAAACTTCCATCTTCATAAGTATATTCTGAATTACATTTTGGGCAACTTGGTAATTTATCCATAATTTCATTTCCTCCATTCGTTTATATCTATAAGTTTTACATTATATATTCTGTACACTATATAGTATCATAATCATAAAATATTAACAAATATCATGAATAAAAGTCTCTTAACAAACCCGAAATACTTATATTTCAAATAAATATGCTAATAAATAAAAAGTGCTGAAAAATCAGCACTTTTTATTTATTATATGTATCTTTTGTGTTTATGATTATATAAACAATTTGACTATTAAAATAATTACCCCTGAGAATACAGCTGTTATTGGAATTGTTAAAACCCAAGCCCAAACTATTTGTTTTGCTACTCCCCATTTTACATTCTTAATTCTTTTAGATGCACCAACACCCATTATGCTTGTTGTTATTATATGAGTTGTACTTACTGGTGCATGAAATAATGTTGCACACAATATTACAAATGCTGCTCCAGTCTGGGCTGCAAAACCATTAACAGGAGTCAATTTTGCCATTCCACTACCCATAGTTTTAATTATTTTTTTACCACCTATAGAAGTTCCAAGAGCCATGGATAAAGCACAAAGGAAAATTACCCATACAGGTACTTCAAAGCTACTTATTAATCCACCACTCAATAGTGCCATCGTTATTATTCCCATAGACTTTTGAGCATCATTTCCTCCATGATTAAGCGCCATAAATGCACCAGCTAATACCTGTAACTTCAAAAACAGCTTGTTCACAACCGATCTCTTATGTGATTTTAAAATACAATTTAGTATTAACATTAATATATATCCAACTATAAATCCTATTAGTGGAGAGAGAATTAACCACAAAATTACACTATGAAAAAGATTGTACCAATTAACAACATCAAAAGTCATAGTATATGCTATTCCACCTCCAATAAGCGCTCCTATTAACGCATGAGATGAACTACTTGGTATTCCAAAATACCATGTTAATAGGTTCCAAATTATAGATGAAATTAATACACACATAATTACCCATTGTGGTATTGATGTATGACTAACTATATTGTCCCCTACAGTTTTAGCAACTGCTGTTCCCATGAAAGCACCAATAAAATTACATATACAGCATATTATTATAGCTTGTTTAGGAGTTAATGCCTTTGTTGTTATTGATGTAGCAACAGCTGTAGCTGTATCATGAAATCCATTTATAAAATCAAATGCTAATGCAAGAAATACTATTAATATTGTTATTATTAATGAACTATGCATTTTTAATTACAACTCTTTCTACTATATTTGCTACCTGTTCACATTTATCTACTACATTTTCTAATATCTGATATATTTCCTTCCACTTCATGATTTCTATAGGATTTTCTTCGCACTTAAATAATTTTTGAACAGTCTTTCTAAATATTTCATCAGCTTTACTTTCCATTTTACTTATGCTAATTATTTTTTCATTTATATTTTTTGATCTACACCCATGTATTTTTAATTCATTCATTAATGACATAAGCTCTTGTGTAACTTGTACTAAGATATCACATACACATTCTAATTCATCTGTGCTTTCTCTTATATCAAACATTATAAATCTGTGAACAAGGGAATTTATTAAATCTAAAATATTATCCATTTCTTTTACAATTTCATATACATCTTCTCTGTCTATAGGTGTTATAAATGCATCGTCTAGTTCTTTAATTAAAGTACGAACTAAGTCATCGCCCATATTTTCTAACTCTGCGATCTTTTTCATCCATTCCTCTGTAACGTCTAGACATTTCAAATCATTTTTTAATTCTACAGCTGCTTCATTAACAATTTCAGCTGATTTTAATAACATGTTGAAAAACTTATCTTCTTTCCTATTATTAAACATTAATTCATCTCCTATACTATTCTAAAAAATATTAGATATTATTCCCCAAATAATTATATTACTTTTGTTAATATTTTTTAAACTATTTTTAACAAAAGATTATAAATTTAACATAGATTTAATAATAACTGTAATGAAATGGCAATATCATTTACCTCTTTTATATATAAAAAATGGAAAATTTACTTACTCCATTTGATAAAAAGTTCAACTTAAAAAGGATAAAATTTGATTTTTTAACTTTTAAATTACTATATTTTGAGACATATCTCTCAGAAAAAGCAAAAAAATAGTTTTCCAATTTAAATTGGAAAACCACTAATTTTTAAGTACTATTCTAATTATAATATTTTCATTAAAAACAAAACTTATTGTCTATTACCTTATTATATCAATCATTCATTATGAGTTAATTTAAGAATTATTTCTTCATATTGAGGATATTTTTCTAATAAGAAGCTTCTTTTAAATAATTCAAAGTCTCTAAATTCAAATCCTGGTGAGACCATACAGCCAACTAATGCATAACCTTCATTATTCATAGCAGAACCAAATATATAATCTTTTGGAACTAATACTTGAGGTTTTTCACCATTTTCAATATTAAGACCAAGCTGTTCTGTTATAAATTCGCCTTCAGGGCTAATCATATAAATAGTTAATGGTGATCCTGAATGATAATACCACATTTCATCAGATTTTAACCTATGAAAATTAGAAACCTCACCATCTCTAAGCAAGAAATATATACTAGTCCAAAGTATTCTTGACCCCTCAAAGTTAACTTTTAAATCTTTTGATGTTATATTCTCTTCTGATGAATAAATTTCTTTATAAAATCCACCTTCTGGATGTGCTATCATATTTAAGTTTTTCACAAAATAATCTGCTGTATACATATGGATACTCCTTTCAAATTGCTTTAATTTGTTGTTGTTACTTATAGAAAAAATCTAGTGATACTAGTTGCCTAAACAACTAGCATTGTATATATTCACCTATTCTCACTTATTTATGATACGGTTCACCGTAACACCTCTAAGTGAGGTTTATTTAATTCTTTCCAATTGAATTCCATAATTATTATCAATATTTATAACTTTAACTAATCTATTTATATTTTTTGTAAACTTATTTTAAAATAATACATAAATTTAACTAATTTAAAATTAAATTATGGTAATAACATATAAAATACGCCTTTTACTTAAATCAATGTTAAATTTTCTATATGGATTTATAATACTCTGTTATCACTAAATCCTCAACTTTTCTTTTTATACTACGTAAATTATTATGTGTAATTAGTTTATCTAATTCATTTTTTATATAAGTAAGCTCTATATTTATATTTGTATTTTCATAGATTTTTTTTATTAGTTTTTCTGCCACTTCCATAGCAAACTTTTTCTTTTCTTCTGTAGGCAAATCAACAAAACAATAAACCATGTCAAATCTTGATTTTAAAGGATCTGGAACATTATCAATATATCTTTTTCGTGTCATATTGGAAGTAAATATAATAATATATCCATCCATACTGTGTGCTGTACCATGTCGGTCAGTAAATTTCCCATCTTCTAAAAGCTCATAAAAGAAATGAAATACACTTGGAGTTGCTTTTTCAAATTCATCGATAAGGATTATTTTAGAATTTGAAATTTTCATTTTATTAATAAGCTCTCCCCCTTCTTCACTACCAACATAACCGAGAGGTGAACCAATTAAACTATTTAATACCCCTTCATTAGAATAATTTCCAAAATTAATTTTTATTAAACTTTCTGATGGATACATTGCTTCTGAAAGCATTTTAGCGAATTCCGTTTTACCTATTCCAGACTCTCCAGTTAAGAAAACAGAAAATATTTTACGCTCTCCTAATTTATTTAGGAACATATATTTTTGTAAATTAAATTTAAAATCTCTTTTAAAATCATCATGACCTTTTAATTTATCATTAATTATATCAAATATTTCATTAATGTCATGTTTATTGATAATAGCCTTTTCAGATGCAGCTGAAACTTCTTCCTTATAAAAAAAATCATTATTTATTTTAAATGTAAATGGTAAATACTTCTTTATATCGTCTGACTTTTCATCACAAATCAAAAATTTGATATCTTTCTTACAAATAAAAATTTGTCTAATCAAAATTTCAAAAGTCAATATCAAATCTTTTCTTAATATAAATGAATCAATTAATTGAGTAATATCAATATACTGTATTTCATTAGAATAAAAAAAAGATTTTATACTTTCTATATTAAAACTATAACTTAAGTTATCACTTCCATTAAAAAGGCTCCCAATAGAGATAATTTTATATTTTCCTAAATAATTATCTAACATCGATTTGCTATACATCAATAATGGTATAGGTTCAATATATCTATTATCTATAGGGATTATATCTTGATTTATATTTGAACTATTATCTAACTTTTTTACATATATATCATCTATATAATCAAATACGTATGGAAATTTATTAAGAAAGGCATCTCTATGTAAATAATTTACTATGAAAATTGCATTTCTAAATTTATCTGTAAGTTTATATAAATATTGTTCCATAAATAGTTTATAGTATCCATTATCAAATGCTAATGTTGTAATATCAATTATAAAATTATCAAATTCTTCATTATCAATGGCATCTATACTTTGAATTCTATTCAAAATAAAACCTATACTAATAAAATTACTATTATTGAAATCTTTTTTTAAGTCTTCTACTTTTTCATTACTATAAACATATAATTTTTTTTTCATTCTATTAGGACCTCTCTATATTTAACTCTTGAATAATTGCTATTATATCAATCAAGTGATATTTATCATTTAACTTCTTGTGTTTAAATTTAAATGGTAACAACTGCTGATCCGCTTGTACAATACTAGTTTTCATTACCTCATCACTTTGTCTATTTGTAGGATTATTATATGAATCAGACATCATTTCAAGAAATTTAGACGATACACTTTCTCTCTTCGAAAAATCAATTTCTCCTCTATAAATTCCAATTAAACTAAGAGTACCAAGTTGTAAATCATTATGTTGATAGCCATTTTCAAAATTTTCATTAGATTTATATGGTAATTGAAATATATACTTAGAATTTGGCATACTATCTTTCCTACTTTGTTCAAACACATAATCTATTGTAAAATCATCTAACATTTTTTCCATCATTTTATTCATATTTATCTCTATGTCTTGATCAACTTGATTCTTAATTTTACTGTCTTGAATAACATTTAATATCATAACTGTATCATCAACATTTCTTCTCTCCAAGGCAACTTCATTAAACATAACTAGTTGTCCAATTTTAAGATTTTCATCTTGTTTATTATTACCTTGTTTTATTTCATCATATATCTTTCTAAGCATTATAGATTTCGTGGTTTTTACATCAAAGTTTTCATATACTCGTTTTTTAGAGTTTTCTTCTTTTTGAATAGAAGCATCCGATGTGCCTACATTTGATTTTAAACCATATGAATATGATGATTTTAATAGTTCTTCAGATATTTGTTCTTTTTCTACTGTTTTCATTACTTTATTATCAATCAACATTGCTATTTCATGTACTTTTGATGTATTAACATATAATAAGTTAAACAACTCTGATTTTTTTTCATTTTCTTCATTATCATTATTCTCTATTTTGTAGTTATCAGATATAATTTTGCTAATTAAAAAAGTTATAACTAATAATGTCAAAATTAGTTTATCATTTTTAGTATAAAAAGCTCTTATATTTGAATTCGTCTTTGATATGTAAATAATAATTAACGTAGTTAATGATACCACTAAACTCATATTAACAGAGAAATTGTACTTTAAAACTGAACCTAACTTTGGAACAATAAAACATAATATTAATGGAATCCACATAAAATACTCGTCATATCTAAAATGCTTCATAATAAAGTATAGGTTTATATTCAAAAAAAGAAAAATGCAGACATATCCGACAAACTCTACACCTTTTTTAATCCATAATGATTTTTTATTACACAAAAAATTCAAAATAACTCTTCACTCCTTCTAAATTTACATTAATAGTATTTTAATAATCATGTTTCCATATTATCAACTAAACTCTATAACGCCTAAACATGTAATACGTTCTAAAATATATACTATATCACTAAATAAAGATATTCATTTCTTGCTTTTTTGCTTATATCATAAATAAACAGTCCTATACAGGTGTTCCAACCTATAACAAACTATTTCTTTAAATATAAAACAATATACTTAAACCTTTTAACAGGCGGGAGATTTAGTGGAGAACTATATTAAAATAGGCTTTCTCATTTTTTAATTATATATATAATACCATTTATTTTACTATTTTTATCTTAACTCTTTGTTATTTATACCTACACTAATATATAAATTATTAATACTTATGATACGGTGTTTTCAACAATAAAAATAGTCTTAAGCAATTTATATCAATGCTTAAGGCTAAAAAACTCATTTTATAAAGGAAACTCGACTCCCTACGGTCGCTGAGTAAGTTCAGCTAACTAAATCATAGATTTAGAGCTTTACTTATGATACGGTTCCCCATTACTTATTCTAAAAGCTCTATAAATCTGTTCTAAAAGCATTACTCTAAACAACTGATGTGGAAAAGTCATCTTACTAAAGCAAAGACTATAATTAGCTCTCTTTAATACAGCATCGCTTAATCCAAGGCTTCCTCCTATAACAAAACATAAATTACTATCTCCTCTTACTCCACAGTTATCTACAAACTTAGATAGCTCTTCTGATGACAACATCTTGCCTTTAAGATCTAGAGTAATAACAAACATAGTATCCTTTATTGAATTTAAAATCTTTTGTCCTTCTTTATCCTTTATTATTAACTCATCCTTTTCTGATGCATTATCAGGTGTCTGCTCATCGGACAATTCTATTATATTTAGTTTACAGTAACGTGATAATCTTTTTGAATACTCATCTATTGCTAGTTTCAAATATTTTTCTTTAAGTTTTCCTACTGAAATAATCGTTATGTTCATATTTAAACACATTCTCCTTGCCTTTTCGTTTATAAGTTTAATTTATTAATACTATCTTTCCTTAGTCTATAAATACTATTCCCAAGTTCCATTTCCCTGGAAATTTATTCTTATACTTTATATTAATATCAAGAGGACTTTACAATTATTTGAGATGCACAAAAAAGCCCTACCTTAAAAGTAGGACTTTCTTATGTATCAGAAATATTACTTTCCTTGTCCGCAACATTTCTTATATTTTTTACCGCTTCCACATGGGCATACGTCGTTTCTACCAACTTTATCTAAGTTTCTAACTATCTTAGATTCTTTGTATTGCTTTTGGATTTCTTCTCTCTTTTCTTCAGAGAATATTCCATCCCATTGTGGTAATGTATATAAATATTCTGCTTTAGCATCTAACATGTTGTAGTATAAAGTTTCTAAATTAATATCTAATTCTAACTTTGAATCAGCTTCAAGAGTTTCTAAATCGTATTGGTTCTTTAAGCTGTCATTGATTCCATCAATGAATCCCATGATAAATTCTATTGTTGAATCGTATTCTTTTGCTAAATCATTTATAGTCGTTGTTTTAACAGTCTTATGATTTGCTAATAAATCCTTGTATATAGACTTCTCTAATTTGCTGTATTCTGCCCAGAAAGCATTTTCTCCCTTAGTTTTCACATAGTCAACAACCATGTCAGTCCATTGTGTATATAAACTCATTATAAAGTCCTCCCTTAAATTTCATATTTATAATAGTATTTTAAATTATACTCTAAACTAAATTTTTATGTAGCTACTAGGATTATGCCTATTTGCCATAGTTAATATTATGTCTTCATTGTTCTTAATTCCATTATCATTTAAGACATCTAATACTGTTGCATATGCTAAATCTGGTTGATTATTAGTATTACTCAAATGCCCTAAAATAATCTTTTTATTATTTCCACATTTAACAAGTTCTACAATAGCATTACCGCAGTCATCATTAGATAAATGGCCAATTTCACTTAATATTCTACGTTTAAGCTGATAAGGATAAGGGCCAAATTTCAGCATATTTACATCATGATTACTTTCCAAAAGAATAACTTCAGAGTCTTTTACATTATCATATATCTCTCTTGTGAATGTACCAAAATCTGTAGCAACACTTATATTTTTCTTTCCATCACTAACAGTATATCCCATAGGGCCTGCTGCATCATGAGGAATATTAAAAGCTTTAATATTTAAATCACCGATTTCTGTAACAGATCTTTTATCGATTACTTTAATATTATGTTCTTTAATTTTTCCAAGTGAGCCTTCCATGGCACTCCAAGTATCTCCATTTGCATATATAGGTATATCGTATTTTCGTGATATTACTCCTACACCTTTAATATGATCACTATGCTCATGAGTTATAAAGATTCCATCAATATTCTTTGTTTCTTCATCAATCGCCTTTAGCGCCTCATCGATTTTTTTACCAGGGAGTCCTGCATCGATTAATATCTTAGCTCTATCTGAGGTAATAAACATACTGTTTCCACTACTACCACTGTATAAGGAACAAAATACCATCAGTTCCCTTCCCCCTTACATTTTCTCTATTCTTCTACTTCAATTCTTCTTATATTAGCACCTAGAGCTCTAAACTTATCTTCTATATGAGGGTATCCTCTGTCTATATGCTCTATACTTGTTATCTCAGTTTCTCCTTCAGCAACTAATCCGGCTATAACCATAGCAGCTCCTGCTCTTAAATCAGTCGCTTTAACTATAGCACCTGTTAATCTGTTTACACCATCAATTATAGCTACTCTGCCTTCAACTTTGATATTTGCACCCATCTTCTTTAATTCATCAATATGTTTATGTCTATTTTCCCATATCGATTCTGTAATCAAGCTTCTGCCTGGAACAATACTTAATAAAGTAGACATTGGCTGTTGAATATCTGTAGGGAAACCTGGATATGGTGTTGTTTTTATGTTAACACCTTTTAGTGGCTTATCTACAGTGACTCTTATAGAATCATCATTTTCTTCTACTGTTACGCCCATTTCTATTAATTTAGCCGAAATCGATTCTAAATGTTTTGGTATAACGTTTCTTATATAAACATCTCCACCTGTAGCGGCTGCTGCAATCATAAATGTTCCTGCTTCAATTTGATCAGGTATTACACTATAAGCACATCCCTGAAGCGATTCAACACCTTTAATTCTAATTACATCAGTTCCTGCGCCTCTAATATCAGCACCCATTGAATTTAGGAAATTAGCTACATCAACAACGTGTGGCTCTTTTGCAACATTTTCAAGTGTGGTAATTCCTTCTGCAAGTGTTGCTGCAATCATTACATTGATTGTGGCACCTACAGAAACTACATCAAAAAATATATTTGCACCAATAAGTCTATCCGCTTTAACATTAACTGCACCATGTTCTATTGTTACGTCTGCTCCTAGAGCTTCAAACCCTTTTATATGTTGGTCTATTGGTCTCACACCTATTGAACATCCACCTGGAAGAACTACTCTTGCTCTTTTAAATCTTGATAATAACGCACCTATGAAGTAGTATGAAGCTCTCATTCTTCTTACATCTTCTGTACATGCATCGAAATTGTCTACATTTGCGCTGTCTATTTCTAAAGTGTTATTATCTATTTTGTTAATATTACAACCTAAGCTTCTGAGTATTCTTTCTAAGCAGTGTACATCTTCAATATCTGGTATGTTATCAATTATGCATTTGCCCTTACTTGCCATTATTGCTGCTGGTAAAATTGCTACTGCTGCATTTTTAGCACCATTTATATCAACAGATCCTTTGAGCAAGTATCCTCCGTTTATAACTAATCTTTCCATTGAATTCACCCTATCTATAAAATATATCCTATCTAAAATTTATTTATCTAAACTAATCTATTAAAACTAATATCTTTTATTGTATATAAAATCCCATTTACGTCTATATATAAAATATACATATTATTTATATTTATTTTAAAACAAATATTTAATTAAACGTTAAAAATTTGCTATTATTAAAATCTACCTTAATTATTATATCATAAACTAAATTTATTTAAACACATTTTTTCAGTCAAGCACTACTTTTTTAAGCATTTATGAGATTTCTACGAATTTACATATACATTACAATATTCTTATTTTATTTACATGTTATTTTTAGAAAAAACATCCTTATTTTTTGTTAAATATTATATTATTTTACATTTTTATTATTTGCATTCAAAATTTAATTATTCCTATATTCTTTTATTTTCTCTAATATGTTATAATTTATTAAACTTCGATTAATACTAATTAAAGATTGTGAGGGGTATCATGAAGTATTATGTAGTTGCATTATTTGACGAAGATACTTATCAAATAATTGCGCCAATTCAACGAAATATGTCAAAAAAGTTTAGAGCAAATAGGAATTCTCCTGCTCCATACATACCACTAGCTATTATTGATAATCCAAATTTAGATAAATTAAATCCTATATTAAATAAAATAATTTCACCTTATAAGAGTTTCAGAATTGATGCTAATGACTTAGTTTATTTATCTGAACCAACAAAAACTGTTAATTTAAAGTTAGATAATAAAGGTTATATAACAAGACTTTCTCGCTCTATTTGCGATACATTATCTTTACACGGCTTTAACATTAAGACTTTAGGTGAAAACTTTATATCTCTTGCAAATTTAGGTTACATACCTAAAGATTACAAAAAGCAAGATGTTAAATTAAATTTCCCTGATATTTATTGTGACAGTAATATCGTAAAACTTAGAATAAAAAGTATTGAAATATGGAAACTTCCAACGGTGAAAAAGAACACACCTGTTCAATCATATCCTTTAAAAAGTTTTTAATTAACAATTTGACAACTATTTATAACTTAATTGTTAAGGATTACTACATTATTAAATCTAAATGTTTTTAATAATGTAGTAATCCTTATTTTAATTTTTGAAATTTTTTAAAAATTAAATATTTTTAAAAAATTTATTTGTATTCGTTTACTGCACTTTCATTTATTTTAAAGATTTTGTAAAATAGTATTAATTGTTAAAATTGTAGGAGGATGTGCAATGAATGTTCAACCAATGTTTGAAATACAAAAAAGGTTTAATAATACTCTAAGTATCAATACAGAATTGGATTCTTACAAATTAAGGGCTCGAAAAAATTTACTATTCCAAATTACTCTTGGTGAGTTAGCTAACGAAACAATTTGCTTTAACTTTTTATTGAAAACACCAAAAACCATAGATTTAAATAAGATTTTCAATAAATTTATAGTCTGTATTTCTCAAGTTTTAACATTAGGAATTGATTATAGATATGATAAAATAAACTCTATAGATATGATTCCAAACGATTATTGCTTAAGTGATCAATTTTTGAATTTATATATAGATATTAATGATTTAATTGCTTCACCATCTATGGATCATTATCAAACTTTATTTGAAGATTTATTAAGTCTAGGATTAACATTAGGTTTTTCTGAAGATGAAATCTCAGGTCAGTTTGAAAAAGATTTAGATTTAATCTCAGTATAATTACATAAATATACTTATAAGAGTTATCTTTGTTTGAATAAAAAAATTCTTACATAAAAGCATAGCTCTTTTTTATTTATTTTTAATTATGTAACCTGTATTATTAATAATAATTTATAACTTCGGGGAATAATATCTTTGAGGTGATAATATGTTAGGCATAATATGTGCAATAATTTCTGGAATAGCAATGAGCATACAAGGTGTGTTCAATACTCGTTTAGGAGAAAAAATAGGTTTATGGGAAACTACAGTCCTAGTTCAAGCAATCGCTTTAATATGTTCTCTAATAATATCATTTTTTTATGGTGATGGAAGCTACAGTAATTTAAAGACGGCTAATAAACTCTATCTTCTAGGGGGAGTGCTAGGTGTTATAATAACTTTTACCGTAATAAAAAGCGTTGGAAGTATGGGACCGACTCTTGGAATAGGAATAATTCTAGTTGCTCAGTTACTTGCAGCTGCTTTGATTGATGCCTTGGGGTTATTTGGAAACGAAAAGATTAAGTTTTCATTAAATAACTTCATAGGTATTGCTATTATGATTATTGGTATTGTAATATTTAAATGGAAACATTGAGAAAGGATGTATAATTTTGAATATATTTTCTAATGCCATTTTTTTATACAATTTAACTGTCAATAATATAAAAGAATATTTTAAAAAGAGTTCTTCTATAAAATCTGATGAATTAATAACAAACTCTGTTAATTGGTTTGGTCATGCTACAACTATAATTAATTTATATAATAAGGTAATTATAACTGACCCAGTATTATGCAACTTACTCGGTTATTTTAAAAGAGTTGTAGAAAAACCTTCATATATAAAGGATTTAAATGTAGATTACATACTTTTATCTCATGGCCACATGGATCATCTTCACTTTCCTTCTCTTATGAAGCTTAATAAAAGTGCAATTGTTATAGCACCTAAAGGATATAAAAAACTCTTAAAACTTATTGGTTTTAAAAATGTTGTTATACTGCATCCAGGTGATGTGTATGAAGACAGCTTTATAAAAATAACTGCATTTGAAGCCAATCATGATGGAAGACGTTTTTATTTTGGTATAGATGATGAAAGCATATCTTATCTTATTGAAAGAGAAGATAAATCTGTTTTTTTTGCTGGAGATACCGCATTAACTGAAAATTTTAAAGGTATTCAATGCGATATTGCTTTAATGCCTGTTGGCTGCTATAAACCTGATAGATTTTCATATATGCATTGTACTCCAGAACAGAGTTACGAAATGTTTAAAATGATGAACTCTCCTATTATGATTCCTATTCACTATAAAACATTCAGAATATCTTTAGAGAACTTCAACGAAACAGAAGAAATATTATTAAACTTAAATGATAATTCAATAAAGCTTCTTGATGTTGGAGAAACTTTTAGTTTTTAAAATCTATTTATTCTCATTAACAATATTACTCTTCTCCGTATAATATATATTAAAGCAAAAATTATCGGAGAATGAGTATGTTTTCAAATAAAAACAAATTAGATTACAATTTAAAGTACTACATGTCCAAAAATATTTATAAATCTTATCGAGTACTCATTAAATATAAAGACTTTCAATCTTCAATTGCGAAAAAAATCAATTCCTACAAGGGAAATGTATATCATATAATAGAATCTTCTAATATTATAAGCGCTCAGCTTAATGGACGAAGCATTGAGAGAATAATTGAATATCCTGAAATAGAAGAAATATTTCTTGATGAATACTTATTTTTATGTGGTATGAGTGTAGCTTCTGCCAATAAATCTACTTATATTGAAAAAACTAATTTATCTGGCTCAGGAATTGGTATTGGAGTTGTAGATAGCGGTGTATATCCTCATAAAGATTTAACTTCCCCAACAAATAAAATTTCACTTTTTGAAGATTTAATAAACGATATACAATATCCATATGATGATAACGGACATGGTACTTCTGTAAGTGGAATTTTGTGTAGTAGCGGATTTTCTTCTAATAATATGTACAAAGGCATTTGCCCAAAAAGTAAGCTTTATTGTTATAAAGCCTTTGACAAACTCGGTAAGGGATTTGCTTCTGATGTACTTTTCGCAATTGAAAGTCTTATTAATCTAAATCTATCTGAAGAACATAACATAAAGATATTGTGTCTTCCTTTTGAGCTTTTAAGTCATAATGTCTTTATAACAAATGCATTTGAAAAATTATTTGATCGCGCTATAGAAAATGGTATGATTCCTATAGTTTCTGCGGGAAGCAGTCTTAATAGTAAATATTCAGTTATGGGAATTGCTACATTGCAAAACTGCATTACTGTAGGCGGTCTGGATACTACAAAATCAATTATTAAACCTTATCCTTATTCTGCATGTGGCCCATTATCTAAATATGACAAACCAGATTTATGTGCCTCATGCGTAAATATCGTATCTCTAAATTGTGATAAAAATTATATTTCTGAAAAGAATGGAATCAAACTTTATCCAAAGCAACTTGATGTATCATATAAGACATTTACAGGCTCTTCATTAGCAACAGCTTATGTTTCTGGAATATGTGCATTAATCTGCGAAAAAAATCCTAACATCATGTTTAAAGATATGCATTCACTTTTACAAGTTGCTTGTAATTCCATTGATGATATCCCTAAATATATTCAAGGTGATGGTGTTATTAATTTTAAAAAACTTATAACCTAATTTTCTTTTATATGTGCACTTCTTATATACAGAGTCATTTTTTGATTAAAAAGATTCTGTATACTTTTTTTAATTTAGGAGTTAATTATTTATTATGCTATAATTATAGTACTCATAGATTAAGGCTTTAAATTTCTGTCACCTATAATTGACTTAACATATACGATAAAATTGAAAGGTAGGTAGCAAATAAAATGAGTACATTCATGTTAAAAAGTAAATCTGTAGGATTTACTCCTGTAAGCAATATTTTTATTGAAAAATATATGACTCAAGCTAGAGGCGAATTTATAAAAATTTACTTATTGATGTTGAAATATAATGTTTCTGGTGAATTAGGCGTAAGCTCATCAATATTAGCCTCCTCTCTAAATTTACTTGAATCTGATATAATGAATGCATTACATTATTGGAATGATTTAGGTGTTATTAAATTAACATGTATAGATAAAATGGGAAACTTTAATATTGAATTTTTAGAGTTAGCCGATGAAGTTAAATCTCCAGCGAAGCAAATCGATTTATTAGAGGCATTGGATAGCAATAATACAAAAGATATGCTTAAAGATATAGAAGTTCTCCTAGGAAGACCTCTCTCTCCAAACGAAATGTCACTTTATTTAAACTGGCAACACGAATTTGGTTTTTCATCTGAATTAATATTAATCTTAATAGAGTACTGTGTTTCAAAAGGAAAAAGTGATCACAGATATATTGAAAAAGTTGCTTTAGCTTGGCATGATCAAAAAATATCAACTGTTGAACAGGCTCAAAATCTTATTAAGAAAACTGAGGATAAATGGATTAACATAAGAAAAATTCTATCTTATCTTGGTATCACTAATACAGATATAATGAAGCCACAACAGGATATGATTGAAAAATGGATATTAACTTTTAAATTTCCAAATGAAATTATTTTTAAAGCATGTGATGTATGCTTTGAAAGATTAAATAGAGCTGATTTTAAATATATCGATGGAATTCTTTCAAACTGGAACAAAAATAACATAAGAACTCTTGATGATATAGCATTAAAAGATAATAAAACAACTCAAAATTCATCTTTTAAAAAGAATTCATACAATAATAACACACAAAACTCAAAGGTTCCTCATAAGTTTAATAACTTTGAACCAAGACAATATGATTATGACTCTTTAGAAAAGAAATTATTAGGATGGGATAATGATGATTAAAGGATATCAAAGTGAAATTTTAAAAATATACGATAATATTAGAGATAAAGAATCAAAAGCACTAAAGAACAGAAAAGCTGAAATTGCTGATAAATATCCTGAAATTATGGAACTTGATAATCAAATACAAAAACTTTCCTTAAAAATGGCTTTATCTGTTATTAAAGCTAATGATGAAGGAAAAACCTTAAATGACTTTAAAGAAAATATAACCGATTTAAGAATGAAGAAATGTGAAATGCTTGTAGAAAGAGGATATTCTCCTGAATATCTCAATATGCATTATCATTGTACTAAATGCCAAGATACTGGCTTTATAGGAAATATAAAATGTAAATGCTACAAAGAAAAATTAATACGCCTTTACTACAAGGATTCTGAACTTGAGCAGGTTATTAAAACAAATAATTTTAGTAATTTTGATTTAAGTTTATATCCAGTGCATAGAATAGGAGATGAAAAATATTCTTCAAGAAAAAACATGGAAAATATTTTAGAGTATATTCAAAATGATTATATTCCAAATTTTGCTTCATTACATACTAACTTATTGTTTTATGGCAATCCAGGTAGCGGCAAAACATATTTATCCTATTGTATATCAAAAAACATATTAGACGATGGATATCTTGTAGTTTATAAAACTTCAGATGAATTAATACAAAATCTTCGTGATATACGATTTAACAACAATACTAATCTTGAATCACTTCTATTTGACTGTGATTTACTTATAATCGATGATTTAGGTGCAGAGCATCTTAATGAATTTTCCATTGCAGAATTATTTAATATACTTAACAGAAAAATATTAAATAAAAAGAAAATGATAATATCAACTAATTTAACTTTACCTGATATAGTGAAGCGATATAGCGAAAGAATATCTTCACGATTAATTGGTGATTTTAAATTATTTAAATTTTATTCTGAAGATATAAGAATCAAAAAGAATTTAGAAAAGAATAGATGAGTAGCACAATGAACTACTCATCTATTTTTTAATTACAAATTTATATTAGTTATTATTGTTCTAATTATAATAACTAATATAAATTCATCATGACCTATAATTGTATATAAAATAAAACAAGCTTCAGAAAACTAAAGCTTGTTTGCACTATTTGGCGACTCAGAAGGGGCTCGAACCCTCGACCTCCGGCGTGACAGGCCGGCACTCTAACCAACTGAGCTACTGAGCCATCTTATGGTGGGCACAACAGGGCTCGAACCTGTGACCCCCTGCTTGTAAGGCAGGTGCTCTCCCAGCTGAGCTATGCGCCCATAAGATAGAAATATAAGTCATGATTACTCATAACTTAAATATTAAATTAAATGGTGACTCCTAGGGGAATCGAACCCCTGTTACCACCGTGAAAGGGTGGTGTCTTAACCGCTTGACCAAGGAGCCATAATGTTATGTTGCTTCATTTAAAATGGAGCTGGCAATAGGAATCGAACCTACAACCTGCTGATTACAAGTCAGCTGCTCTACCGTTGAGCCATGCCAGCATTTTAAATGGCGACTCAGAAGGGGCTCGAACCCTCGACCTCCGGCGTGACAGGCCGGCACTCTAACCAACTGAGCTACTGAGCCATCTCATGGTGGGCACAACAGGGCTCGAACCTGTGACCCCCTGCTTGTAAGGCAGGTGCTCTCCCAGCTGAGCTATGCGCCCATAAGATAGTTTGGTCTATGATTTCTCATAATTTTAAATATTAAATTTAAATGGTGACTCCTAGGGGAATCGAACCCCTGTTACCACCGTGAAAGGGTGGTGTCTTAACCGCTTGACCAAGGAGCCATAATATTATGTTGCTTCATTTAAAATGGAGCTGGCAATAGGAATCGAACCTACAACCTGCTGATTACAAGTCAGCTGCTCTACCGTTGAGCCATGCCAGCATTTTAAATGGCGACTCAGAAGGGGCTCGAACCCTCGACCTCCGGCGTGACAGGCCGGCACTCTAACCAACTGAGCTACTGAGCCATCTCATGGTGGGCACAACAGGGCTCGAACCTGTGACCCCCTGCTTGTAAGGCAGGTGCTCTCCCAGCTGAGCTATGCGCCCATAAGATAGTTTGGTCTATGATTTCTCATAATTTTAAATATTAAATTTAAATGGTGACTCCTAGGGGAATCGAACCCCTGTTACCACCGTGAAAGGGTGGTGTCTTAACCGCTTGACCAAGGAGCCATGCTATATTGTCTTCGCTTTACACTCTTGCGTTTTGCACTGTGTCGCGCTGACCACATAGACTATAATACAGAATTTCTGTTTATGTGTCAACACATTTTTTAATTTTTTTTTATTTTTTTTAATTTCATCTTATTTTTCTTATTTTCAAGTGCTTTTTTAACTAATCTTCATATAAGTTTTTAACATCAGTAATAGCATCTCTAAAGCTAGTAATAACCTTGTTTTTCATGTCTATTTCCTTCTCTAAATTTTCTATCTCAGTTCTGCATATTTCCAAAAAAATATCTTTTTCTACTTTATTGATAATTATATTATATCCATCTCTTTTAAAGTTTTGTCCTGATGCCTGTATTTCCAAGGGAAACCTATTGTTTACATTTACTAGAATTTCTTTATCCCATATTCCTCTTTTGTTTATTTTGTATTTGTCTCTCAAAACATTCAAAGATTCAATTTCTTCTTCAATCTCATCTTTGATTGAATCATAAATAGCATTATAAAGAACTATTGAAATTCCCCTTTTTAATTTTATTTTTAAAAAGTCTCTATTATTTATCAAAAAATCATCTATATCATTTTCTCTTATACATTCAACATCTTTAAATGAAAAATATTTTAATCCATTGCCTGATGGATAATTAACTATTATTTCATTATAATTCATCCTTCTAACTTTAAATGTTCTTCCCAAATCCTCTGATTTTTCATTAATAATTTTTATTTGCACTTTAACTCACCTCTGTATTTTAGTATTCCTTTCTTTTAACCTTAATATTACTATGATAAAATTTATTTAACGAAAAAATATATTTCTATTTCTTATTGGATAAAAAGATGATTATTATAATGATTTTAAGATAATACTTTCTTTATAAATTAGTAAGTCAAACTTTTCTTTTACTAAATAATTCATGGAGATAAAATAATTTATATTTTTTTACTCAAATAAAATAGGGAGTGATCAATAAAATGATTTATCACGATTTAATAGTTGTTGGCGGTGGTGCTTCTGGCCTAACTGCTGCTATTATAGCTAAAGATTTTGGAATAGATGTAGCCATTGTTGAAGGCACAGATAGAATAGGTAAAAAAATTCTTACAACTGGTAATGGACGATGCAATATATCAAATAACCGAATTTCTTATCCATATAATACTTATCATAGTGAAAATAAAGATTTCTTCGTAGAAGCTTTAAACAACCTTACAGTTGAAGATACAAAAAATTTATTTTTATCATTAGGATTGCCTTTAACAGAATTAGATAATGGAAAAATGTACCCAAAATCACTTCAAGCCTCATCTGTAGTAGATATATTTAGAATGACACTTGAAGATAAACAAATTCCTTTGTATACAAATTGTAAAATTAATTCTATAAGCAAGAAAAAAAACTTTAATCTTTCTACAAATAATGATGAATATGATGGTTTTTCATGTAAAAAATTAATTTTAAGCTGTGGTGGAAAGTCTGCTGTTAAGACTGGCTCTGATGGTACTGGATATAAATTAGCAAAATCCTTAGGACACAGCACTACAGATATGGTTCCAGGTATAGTTCAATTAAAATTAGATTATCCTTATTTAAAATCAATATCTGGAGTAAAATTCGATGGAAATGTTTCTATATTAATAGATGGTGAAGTAGTCCGAACTGAAACCGGAGAAGTCTTGTTTACTGATTATGGGATATCAGGACCACCAATCTTACAACTTTCTTATTATGCTTCCAAGGCTTTAAATAATAAATCAAAAGTTACAATAAGAATAGATATGTTTCCAAGCGAAACTAAAGAAGATGTAGAAAACTTTTTTTCAAGTCATTTTTCAATGTTCAGCTATAGAGAAATTTCTTCTGCTTTAGTAGGAACTATACATAAAAAGTTAATTCCTACATTATTAAAGGATTCAGGAATAAAAGATATCCACCTTCCTTGCAGTAATGTTGAATGGAAGTATATAAATAAACTTATTTCAAAATTTAAAACTTGGGATTTCAACTGTATTGATACAAATGGGTTTGGAAATGCTCAAGTGACTGTTGGTGGAATTAATACAAAAGAAATCAACAATTTGACTTTAGAATCAAATCTAGTTAATAATCTATATTTCTGCGGAGAAATACTTGATGTTCATGGTGACTGTGGGGGATTTAACCTTCAATGGGCATGGAGTTCTGGATATCTCGCTGGTAAATCAGCTTCAGAAAACAAATAGTTCAATATATATTAATAAAACCTCTATAGTAAAATTCAACTATAGAGGTTTTTAATACAATTAAACATTATAAACTAGTATCTTTTTCCCATTCAGCTTCTAACAAAGTTAATTCAGTACCATCATCTTTTCTAATTGTATGATAAGAATTTATTGTATTTTCATTAACTTCTTTAAAGGCTACAGATGAAGATATAGTCTCACCATATCTACTTTCTTTTTCAAACGTAACCTTAATTCTCTTTATTCTATAATCCTTAACAACTTCAATTGGAACTGCTTCAATTGCCCATTCAATATATTTTACATTATTGACATGATTATTAGAGTCTATATCGCTATATCTTATATGGAAGTCTACTGAGTAATCTTCATAATCAACTCTTTCTAATTTCTCCATACTTACATCATAATCAATATCACCATCTACTCCATAAAAATCATATTGTTCCTTCTGAATTCTTGTAGGCCTTCTTTTTTCAATATTTATAAGAAAAAATAATGCTAAAGCTTCACCTATTATATTTTCTTCACTGTCTTTAATAATATATTTTCTTAACCCATAAAACTTTTTGAAACCTACTGGCTTTGTAGTTATACTTATAGTCTCTCCAAACATAGGATATTTGCTCATTTTTATATCGTATTTGTAAAAAACCCATGCACAATTATTTTCTGTACAATATTTCATTCCTCCGCCAACTGATTCTGATTGTTGAGTTCCCACATCACATATAAAATCAATAATTGATGATAATTTACATCTCAGTCTTGAATCTACCTCATAATAATGTATCTCATAATTTTTAGTGAATTCTTTAGTCATATACTTTTGCAAAAGCTATTTCTTTATTTATATAAACTTTGCAATTCTCCTCCCTTCTGTCTGTTAATTTATACCTTATATTATATATTATCATATATCTTAAGTTAAATATAACCATTAGTTTAAATGTTTTTACAATATATTATTTTACTCTCCAAAATTTCTTATAAAAATAATCAACATTAACCATAAAAAACAAAGGACTACTATAAAAATAGTAATCCTCAACAATATAAATACTAATATGAAAAATTATTCACTAATGGCTTCTATATCTGATATTTGATTCTTATCTTTCTTTTCATCAAATTTAGCATATAATCCTGCAAGTATTGTTCCCGAAATTGAATGCCATACACATGATACTGCACATGCAACTGCTGCTTGTGGTGTAGCTGCAAAGTGAGCTGTTGCTAAATTAGTAGCAAGTCCTGCATTTTGCATTCCTACTTCAATAGATATTGTACGTTTCTTAGCTGTAGACATTTTTGTAAGAACTCCAACTCCATATCCTAACAAATATCCTAATCCATTGTGTAATAATACTGCTATGAATATCAATACTCCTGATTTAAAGAAATTTTGACCTTGCAAAGAAATAACTCCTCCAACTATAAACGCAAGCCCTGTAACAGAAACCCCTGGCATAACCTCTTGGATATCTTTAAATTCTCTCTTTTCTCCAAAGAAATAATTTAAAGTAAATCCTATTACGATTGGAATTATTACTGATTGAATTATTGATTTAAACATTCCAATAGCATTAACTTCAATTTGTGCACCTGCTAAAAATAATACTAAAACTGGTGTTAATATTGGTGATAAAAGTGTTGAGGCCGTTGTCATGCCAACAGAAAAAGGGACATCACCCTTACATAAAAATGACATAATATTTGATGAAACTCCACCTGGACAACATCCTACCAAAACTAATCCAATCTTAATTTCATTTGGCAATCCTAGCAAAGTGCCAACTGTATATGCCAACAGTGGCATAACTGTATATTGAGCTAAAGCACCTATAAATATATCTAAAGGTCTTTGTGCTAATATTTTGAAGTCCTGAGTAGTAAGTGTTAATCCCATTCCAAACATTATTATTCCAAGTATTATTGTTTGATTGGTGCCTCTAACCCATGTAAATAATTCTGGAATAAAAAAAGTTACTATTGCTACTGCAATAACAAACACCGATGTGTTTTTAGATAATAATTTACTTATTTTTTTTAATGCATTCATAATATAATAGCCCCCTAAATCTAATATGAATTTATTTTAAAACATCATCTTATTTAATTTACAGCTTAAAACAATGATGCTTTTTTGCATAAAAAAATACCTCCCCCCAAACAAGGGACGAAGTAAATCCGCGATACCACCCTACTTCTATAAAATCATATTTAAAGCATAAAAATATAATTTAATAGCTCTCGTATCACATACTAAACATATGTGTTTCTTTTAACGGTGAAATACCGTTGAAGCTTACTTTATTTCTGCTTCACTCCTCCAAGATGATTTTCAGTAAAATATGTACATTAGTTTTCATCAACCACTAACTTTCTTAAGAACATAATAATACCTACTTTTTCTTTTCTCAGGATTTATTATTAATATATTATCAATAATAACACACCAATAACAATTCGTCAATAAAACAGCTATTTAATTGATATTAAATCATAATTTTGAATTAAATTATTACATTTTAGCATTTTAATTCGATACACTATTGAATCTTATATTTTTAAACATATCTAAATTACAAATTTAAAATCTTATAAATAACATGTATTTTTAATTTTAAAAAATAAAAGTAGGATTTTCAATTTTGAAAATCCTACTTTTATATTATTTATTTAATGCTTCTAATAAATCGTCTAAATTAATTCCGTGAACTGCTGCAGCTTCTGCTATTGTTTCAGCTTGTGCTGATGGACATCCAACACATCCCATACCAAAGCCCATTAAAACTTCTGCTTTAGATGCATCTGCATGAACTACTTCACCGATTGTCATATCCTTAGTTATCATTGTACTTCACCTTCTTCTGCACATAACATAATAATATTGTATACAAAAAATTATATTTTATGACACAGTAAAAGTCAATACCCGACCACTTTACTAGACTATAGAGATTTTACTCTCATAGTTTGATCTCTCTTAGGTCCTACTGAAACTATTGATATCTTAGTATCTGTAAATTCTTCTATTCTCTTTAAGTATTTCTTTGCATTTTCTGGTAATTCATCGTAGCTTCTTGCATTTGCTACTTCTTCTCCCCAGCCTTCAAATTCTTCATATATAGGTTCGCACTTAGCTAAATCTTCTAAACTTGCTGGGAAGTAATCAATAACTTCTCCATTAAATTTATATCCAACACAAACTCTTAACTTATCTAAACCAGCTAAGGTATCTATCTTAGTAACAGCTAATGAAGTTAATCCACTAACTCTACATGCAGTTTTAACTATAACTAAATCTAACCAACCACATCTTCTTGATCTTCCAGTTGTTACACCATATTCATGACCTTTTTCTCTTATCCAGTCACCAGTTTCATCAAGTAATTCTGTTGGGAATGGTCCTTTACCAACTCTTGTAGTATATGCTTTTGTAATACCTACTGCATTAGTAATCATGTTTGGTCCTATACCAACACCATTAGCTACTCCTCCTGCAGTTGTATTAGATGAAGTTACATATGGATAAGTTCCGTAATCTATATCTAATAACATACCTTGAGCACCTTCAAATAAAACTGTTTTATCAGCCTTAATATCATTGTAAACTCTAACTGAAGTATCTTGAACAAATGGTCTTAACTTCTTAGCAAACTCTAAGTATTCTTTTAATATTTCATCAAAACTTACAGGTTCTCCACCTAAAACTTTAGTTATATAAGCATTTTTCATTTCGATGTTTTCTTTAAGTTTTTCTGTGAATACATCTTCATGCATTAAATCACATACTCTTATTCCACATCTTTCAAATTTATCTGTATAACAAGGTCCTATACCTTTACCAGTAGTACCTATATCATTTTTCCCTCTTGCTTGTTCTTTAAGCTTATCTAAAACTTTATGATAAGGCATTATAAGTTGTGCTCTATCACTTATTATTAATTTTTCTGGTGTTACCTTAACTCCAACACCTTCTAAATAATCTATTTCTTCAAATAAAGCCTTTGGATCAACAACGACTCCATTTCCTATTACATTTAATTTATCTTCATATAAAATCCCTGATGGTATTAAGTGCAATTTATATTCTTTGTCACCAACTACTACAGTGTGACCAGCATTGTTTCCCCCTTGGAATCTAACAACAACATTAGCCTCTTCTGCTAAGTAATCTGTCATCTTACCTTTTCCTTCATCGCCCCATTGAGCTCCTAAAACAATAAATGCTGACATCTATTTTGCCTCCCTTAAAATAAATACTCTTTATTTCTTTAATAATCTTGTATCTTGTGGAGTTATTCATAGATAAGTAATTTAAAATGTCTACTTAACGACAAACATTTTAGAAATTTTATTATGAATTAAATAAAATTATATTTAAGTTATCTATAAATTATTTTTATATCTCCCTTTAAATATTAGCAAAGTCCATGTCAACGGTCAACTATATATCGAATATTTTTTTGCATTTTTATGAAATAATTCGTATAATTATTGTATATGAGTATATATTATGCTAATTATTTTCAAATTAATATACATTTAAACTATTAAGGAGTGTTTTCTATGAATATTTATGAAGAAGCTTTGAAATTCCATGAGGAAAAGAGAGGTAAATACGAAATCAAACCAACATGCGAAGTAAAAAACGCTAAAGATTTAAGTTTAGCTTACACACCTGGTGTTGCTGAACCATGCCGTGAAATACACAAGGATTCATCAAAGGTTTATACATACACACGTAAATGGAATACTGTTGCTGTAATTTCAGATGGAACTGCAGTACTTGGGCTTGGAGATATCGGACCTATGGCTGCTTTACCTGTAATGGAAGGTAAAAGCGTTCTATTTAAGGAATTTGGTAATGTAGATGCATTCCCTATAGTTCTTGATACTAAAAATGTTGATCAAATTGTTGAAACAGTTGCTAATATTGCTCCAACTCTTGGAGGAATAAATCTAGAAGATATTTCAGCTCCAAGATGCTTTGAAGTTGAACAAAAATTAAAAGAAAGATTAAATATACCAGTTTTCCATGATGATCAACACGGAACTGCTATTGTTGTTTTATCTGGATTAATAAATGCATTAAAGGTAGTTAATAAAAAATTAGATAATATTAATGTAGTTATAAATGGTGCAGGTTCAGCTGGTACTGCAATCTGTAAATTATTACTTTCTTCTGGCGTAAAAAATATAGTAATGTGTGATATAAATGGCGTAATAAGCAGAGACAAAGATTTTAGCGATAATAAATATATGGCTGAATTAGCGGAGATAACTAATCCACACAATGTTACTGGAATGCTTAAAGACGCTATGGTTGGCGCTGATGTATTTATAGGGGTTTCCGCTCCAAACATAGTTTCAAAAGATATGGTAAAAACAATGAATAAAGATGGAATAATATTCGCTATGGCAAATCCAACTCCTGAAATCTTCCCTGAAGATGCAAAAGAAGCAGGAATTGCTGTTATGGGTACTGGACGTTCAGATTATCCAAATCAAATCAACAATGTACTTGCATTTCCTGGAGTATTCAGAGGTGCATTAGATGTTAGAGCATCAGAAATAAATGAAGAAATGAAAGTTGCTGCTGCTTATGCAATTTCAAATGCTATTGCTGAAAGTGAATTAACTGCTGAAAATATAATTCCAAAAGCATTTGATTTAAAAGTTCAAAAATTAGTTGCAGAAGCTGTAAAAGAAGCTGCTATTAAAAGTGGTGTAGCTCAAATATAATGTAGCTATAAAAATTCATAGTAATAATATAAAACATCGTGCTTATCTATTCATAAGTGCGATGTTTTATTTTTAATAAAATATCACTCTATACAAAAAAATAATAATTTTTTGTTTACCTTTTTACATAGTTAATTGTTATATATACGTGGTACCACTAGCACATATGCTTAAGAAGGGGGGCAAAGCATATTAATAGCGAAACACTCTTATTAATAAAGGGATTTATGTCCTTAATTTTTAAATATTTAATTTCAATAGGAGCTTCAAAAGAAGATGCTGAAGATATAATACAAGAAACCTTTGTTAAGACATATGAGAATATAGATGTTTTAATAGATGGCAATTTAAAAGCATGGATGTTTAAAGTTTCACTTAATAAATTCTATACATTATATAAAAAAAGTAAGACAAGTATTTCTCTAACTGATGAACTATGTTCAAATTTGAAAACGGATTTTCAAATATCTAATATTGATATGTCTTTAGATATCAACCATATACTATCAAAAATGAATGAAAGTGAAAAAAACCTACTGATATTAAAATACAACCTTGGATTGTCTTATTTTAATATCAGCAAATTACTAAATATAAATGAAACTTCTGCAAAAACATTATGTTATCGTGCTAGAAACAAATTTAAAAAAATCTGGGAGTGTGAAAAATATGAGTAATGAAATTGATGATGTGTTTTCAAATGAATTTGAAGATACATTAAAAAGAACAGTAAAAAAAAGCAGAAAAAAATTAAATTTAAAAATTATTCTTATAACCTTTATTTCTACTCTACTCATTATCTTTTTAGGTAATTTAGGATTAACATTTTTAAGTGATAAATATATAAAATCACAATTTTATAAAGATTTAAATATTAAAACCATGGAATATCAAATTAAATACCCAAATGAATACATTACACATCAAAACTATCTTGAAACAGGATATTTTAAGTTTCAAAGTACGTATGATATTTCAAAAACAATAGGAAGTAGACTTCTTCTCGCTAATATAACAAATACTCTTGGCGGATTAAATAAAAATAGCTTCATTCATGACAGTTACTTGATTTCTAAACCGTTCCCATCATTGGATAATGATATAAACAACAGACCTTCTAGCTCATATGGTTTAAGACATTTAAACTTCTTGTATCCATATGTCAACTATGAAAATACTATAAATGATTTTAAATTATTAAATGAAATAGATAATTCTAAAACATTAGAAATGGCATTATCATTTGACGATGGATATAGTTATGATCAAGTAAATACTTTAATTGATAGTAGCTTAATAACTTTCTACTGGGTAGATATATCTAATGAGGAAAATAGAACTTACGAAATTCAAAACAAAACTTATGAAAATGATACTTCTGCTATAGGCATAAAATCTATTAACTACAACGGTAACACTATCAATGACGTAAATGATAGATTAAATAAATTTAAAGATAGTTTACAATATTTAAGAGCAAATGGGGAATATGGAGTAGTAGATAATGATTTCAATGCAGACAATATAAAAATTAATGGTGTTGTAGTTGTAGGGCATCCAAATGAACTAAAAATTCTTGAAAATAATAAAATAATTAAACATGCTATGATCGGAACTGTAGTTGATAAATATTAATTAAAATTATTAACAATAATTTTTCACTAAAGTTATACACAGTTTAAATTTAAAAACTTATCCACATTCTAAAAAAATAATTTTATCCACAATATTTTTTTATTAAGTTTTCCACAATATAATAAAGTTCAAATTTTCCACATAAAAATAGAGGGAGCAGAAAAATTTTAATTTTCTGCTCCCAATTTAATTATCCACAACTAAATAAAAATTATGAAATAATTTTTATTTAGTAAATTATAAATTTAACTTTAAAAATATGTTTGTAAGTATTTCATTTAATCCTTACTTTTTACCAATTCACAAACTACATATTCTTAGATTTTTCTGCACACTTATCCATAGCCTGAATCACACTATTTCTAAATCCAAGCTTTTCAAGTTCAACTACTGCATCAATTGTAGTTCCTGCTGGTGAACAAACCATATCCTTTAATTCACCCGGATGCTTTCCTGTTTCTAATACCATTTTTGCTGAACCTAAAACACTTTGAGCTGCCATTTTATACGCTTTTGCTCTTGGTATTCCAAGCTTAACTGCACCATCTGCCATTGCTTCTATAAACATAAATACATATGCAGGTGATGAACCAGCCACAGCTATAAATCCATCAAAATATTTTTCTTCTAAAACTTCACATTCGCCAAAGCTTTCAAATATATTTATACAATATTTTAATTCTTCCTCACTTACATTTTTGTTAGGACATACAGCTGACATCGCCTGACCTACAAGTGCTGGAGTATTTGGCATTGTTCTTATAATCTTTAAATCATCACCAAGCCACTCTTCCATATTTTCAATACTTATACCTGCAGCAATTGTTATTATTAACTTATCTTCAGTTAATTCAGACTTTATTTCTTCAACTACAGACTTATACATATTTGGCTTAACAGCTAAAATTATAGTCTCACTTTCTTTTGCAACTGTTTTACTATCTAAAGTTGTTGCCACTTTAAATTCATCACGTAATTTCTTTGAAGAAGCCTCTGTTTTCGTAGAAACAATTATTTCTTCAGATTTCAAGAAACCTGATTTGATTAATCCTCCTACCATAGAACTTCCCATATTTCCACATCCTATAAATCCTACTTTTTTAATCATGCTTTAGCCCCCAATTTAAAAATTTTTTGTTATTAATTCATTTTTTATGTTTTTCTATAAATATTTTTAATTTCCACCACTACAATCATAGGATAGCTTGGATTATAACTTCACAAACTATAAGTAGTTGAAGGGAGGAATTTATATGACCTGTACTTCTATAGTATACAATAACAAAATTTCAGATCTTGATACTTTCATAACTAACATTTTATGTAATGATATAAAATCCGAAAGAATTCCTATTTCTGATATAAAGGAATTTTCTGATCATTATGTAATAACAATAGATCCATTTTATCAAAAATATAATATATTTGAAGTGTATTACAAAAACAGCTTTTTAATATTACAAATCAAACATAGAGATTCTTCAGTAAAAACCTTAGCTACAAAATTATTTTATTTACCTAATGTAAATATAAACAAGATTTCACATGTTTACTATAATGATAGTTTATCACTAAAAATTCCTAAAATCTATTTTAATAATTTTTAAATGATTTTTTAATTATAATAGCTTTTAAAACTCTAAAAGGTTGCACCATTTATAGTTTATAAATAAATTTAGATATAAGAAATATTTATTTAAATATTTCTTATATCTATAAACAATAATTTTTTATTCATTGTGAACAACATCTAAATTACCAAATTTACTGAATTGTCCAAGCCATGCTAATTTAACAGTACCAACTGGACCATTTCTCTGCTTAGCCATAATACATTCACCAATATTCTTATCTTCTGTTTCTTTATTATAATATTCATCTCTATACAAGAACATAACAATATCAGCATCCTGCTCTATTGATCCAGATTCTCTAAGGTCTGATAACATTGGTCTATGGTCAGCTCTCTGTTCAGGTGCACGGGATAGCTGTGATAATGCTATTACAGGACACTCCATTTCCTTTGCTAAAGCCTTAATAGATCTAGAAATTTCTGATACTTCTTGTTGTCTGTTACCATCTGAATTTGCTCCTCCAGACATAAGCTGCAAGTAGTCTATAACAATAAGATCAATTCCGTACTCCATTTTTAATCTTCTGCATTTTGATCTCATCTCCATAACAGTAACACCAGCAGTATCATCTATGTAAATCTTAGCTTTCGAAAGAGGACCACTTGCCATAGCTATGTTTTCCCAATCCTGATCATCTAAAGCTCCTGTTCTAAGCTTTAACATATCAACATTAGCTTCAGAACAAAGAAGCTTATAAGCTAACTGCTCCTTAGACATTTCCAGTGAAAATATTACTACACTCTTATGTTCTCTAAGTGCTACATGTTCAGCTATATTTAAAGCAAATGTAGTTTTTCCCATAGATGGTCTTGCCGCTATAAGCACCATGTCACCGCTCTGAAATCCTGATGTTTTAGCATCTAAATCAGTAAACCCTGACGGAACTCCTGTAACTTCACCTTTATTATTAAAAAGTTTCTCTATCTGCATGAAACCTCTTTCAAGTACATCACCTAAAGATTCAAAGTCCTTCGAAGTTCTATTTTCAGCTATGTTAAATATTTTCTTTTCAGCTACATCTACCACATTTTCTACATTACTTTGATTGTTATAACTCTCTTCTATGATTGTAGTAGATGCTTTAATAAGTTTTCTTAATGTTGATTTATCTGAAACAATTTTTATATATGAACTTAAATTAGCAGTAGATGGTACAGATGAACTTACCTCTGTTATGTATGTTACACCACCTGCTCTTTCGAGCATTTCTGTACTTTTTAAATATTCTAAAAGAGTGACCAAGTCTACAGCCATATCATTTCTAAACATTTCTAATATTGCTTTATATATGACTTTATGTCCATCTCTATAAAAATCTTCTTCATTTAGGCTTTCCAGAACCTTTGCAATAGCATTTTTATCGATTATCATGGAACCTATTACTGACTGTTCTGCTTCTATACTTTGAGGCAGACTTCTCATAACTGGTGCATCCAAAATTTTTCCTCCTCCCATTCTTAATTATTATCAATACTAAAAATTATATTATAAAATCTGTTATTTGAAAACAAAAAGAAAAATGCACACCAACCAATAAACATTAGTAAATTGCAGGTTGTGCATTTCCTATCTAATTAAATGCAATATCCATAAGTTCTTCTATTGTTTCTACTGTTTTTACTTGGATATCTGTATTGTTTAATGGAATTTCATGTTCATTTTCTTTTGGAATTAAAACAAGATTTATTCCCATTCTCTTTGCACCATATATCTTTTCAAAAATACCTCCAACAGGTCTAATTTTACCTTGAAGAGATATTTCTCCAGTAATTGCTATGTCCTGCCTTAAAGGTTTCTTTAATAATGCACTTATTATACATGTTGTAATAGCTGCACCAGCTGAAGGACCATCAATTTTTCCTCCACCAATAACATTAACATGAATATCGTAATCTTTGATATCTTTATCTGTTAAGCTTCTTATTACTGATGCTGCATTAAATACAGAATCCTTTGCCATAGAACCTGCTGTATCATTAAATCTAACTACTCCTGCACCCTTTTTCTTTGCTGGAAAAACAGCTGCTTCTATTTCAATTGTAGATCCTAAGAATCCACTTACACCAAGCCCATAAACATGACCTATTTCTCTTTTACTCATATCTTTTAATCTTTCAAAAGGAGTATATCTTCCAATTGATATGATTTCATCTAAATGAGATAATTTTATTTCTAAATCTTTTTCTGAATTCTCGCATGAATGTAATGCATATCCATATGCATCCGTAAGCATATTAATAGCCTTTCTTCCTTCAAATGTATAGCTACTTATTTTTTCAGCAACTCCATCTTCTAATTTAACATTCAATTTTTTAGCTGCATCATAAATTATAGCTGATATATCCTTTGATGAAAGTGGTTCAAAATAAACTTCTGTACATCTTGATCTTAATGCTGGATTTATTTCACTAGGGCTTCTAGTTGTAGCTCCTATTAATACAAAATCTGCTGGAGCTCCATTATCAAATAAATACTTTATATATTTCGGTATCATTTCATCATCTGGATCATAATAAGATGACGAGAATTCAACTCTCTTATCTTCTAAAACTTTTAATAATTTGTTTTGAAGCATTGAATCTAGTTCTCCAATTTCATCTATAAATAACACTCCTCCATGAGCCTCAGTAACTAGTCCTGGCTTAGGCTCTGGTATACCTATTTCAGCTAAATCTCTTTTACTTCCTTGATATATTGGATCATGAACTGAACCAAGTAATGGATTTGTTATTTCTCTTGGATCCCATCTCAGTGTTGTTCCATCAACTTCAACAAATTTTGATTTGTCATCAAATGGAGTAAACGGAATTTCCTTAACCTTATCAAGAGCAAGTCTTGCAGCTGTAGTCTTTCCAACTCCTGGAGGTCCATAAAGAATTATATGTTGAGGATATGGCGAAGAAAGCTTTGATATCAAAGATTTTATCGCTCTATCCTGACCTATTACCTGACTAAACTCCTGAGGTCTTAAAAAGCTCATTATATTTTTACTTGTAACTTTGCTATCTAACTCAATTAAATTATTTAATTTTCCAAGAGTTTTTTTGTTTTCAACACCCTTTTGCTTGTTAATAACAGAAAGTCTTACTTCATCTATATACTTTTCCTGCTTTTCCATTATGGACTGCTCAACTTGAGCTTCAATTTTATTCTGAACATATTTCTTTGCCAACTCATCAGAAATAAGACCTATTGTTTCTTCAACACATTTTTCTAAATCATCTTCTTTAGGTACAACTTTTAATCCCTTACCTTCTGAAAGTATTGTATTTAATGCAAAAATTCTGTCACAAGGGTTTGATGACTGTATATACTTATCTAATTTAAATCTTATAGTTCTTGCTCTAAATGCCCCTTTATCAAGAACATTTTTTGTTATTCCATACAATGCATCTATTTTTGACTCAAGAGATAAATTACTTGAAATAACCTCTTCTAATATATTAGAGTTTTCATATGAATTCAAATTTAATCCTCCTTATGCTTGTGGCACAATAATTACCTTCATCTTTGTGCTTACTTCAGGATATAACTTAACATCAATTTCATATCCACCAGCTACTTTTATTGTATCCATAACTATTTTCTTTTTATCTACTTCTACTTTATATTGTTCCTTTATTAATCCTGCAATATCTTTACTTGTTATTGCTCCAAATAACTTTCCATTTTCACCAGTCTTAGCAGTAATCTTTATTTCTTTACCTTTTAATTCACCTGCTAATTTTTGAGCTGCTTCTAATTCAGCTAATTTTTGTTTTCTTTCATTTTCTTTTTTATTATTTAAAATGTGTAAGTTTGAAGCTGTTGCCTCTTCAGCTAATTTCCTTGGAAATAAAAAGTTTCTTGCATATCCATCTGAAGCTTCTATAACTTCACCCTTCTTACCAATTTTTTTAACGTCTTGTAATAAAATAACCTTCATAATTATTCACCTATCCTTAAGTATTTTTCTATTAATTCTTTTAATTTAGTAACAACTTCATCTATTGTTGAATTTGATACTTTAGCCCCAGCAATATTCATATGTCCGCCTCCACCTAAGGATTCTAAAACAATTTGAATATTTATATCGCCAAGAGACCTTCCACTAATATATATATCATTTTCTATCTTTCCCAAAACAAAGCTTGCGGAAATACCTGATATATTCAGTAATTCATCAGCAGCTTTAGCCACAATTACAGTATCTATGTTTTCTGGAGTAATTGCAATAGCAACTTTATTAGTTACTTCTGCTGACTTTATAGTATCTGCAATTTGTAAATAACTATTTAAATCATCAGTAAACATCTTTTTAACTTCTATAGTATCAGCACCCAATGATTTTAGAAATGATGCTGCTTCAAAAGTTCTTACACCAGTTTTAAAAGAAAAACCTTTTGTGTCCATAAAGATACCCGCTAAAAGTCCTTCAGCTTCAATCCTAGTGAGATTTGGTCTGTCTACCATATACTGAATTATCTCAGTAACCATTTCAGAAGTAGAAGAAGCATATACTTCTATATAATTCAAAATATCATTTTCAATCATGTCTGGACTTCTTCTATGGTGATCTATAATTACTTTACGCTCCGCTTTATATACTAATGGAAGGTCACATATATAACCTTTATTGTGAACATCAACAATAATGACTAATGTTTTTTTATTTATATTTTCCATAGCGTATTCTACACTTGTAAATAAATCATTATATTTAGAATTATCTTTAAGTTTTTCTAAATAATAATCTATTGCATTAGTGTCTTTATTTAATACAATATTACAGGTCTTACCTAATTGCTTTACCACACTTGATAATCCCATTGCTGCACCTAAGCAGTCCATATCTGGATTTTTATGTCCTAAAATATAAACATTACTGCTTTCACAAATAAGTTCGCTTAAAGCTCTTGCTATAACTCTTGCTTTAACTTTAGTCCTTTTTTCTATTTCCTTAGTATTACCACCAAAGAATTTTATATCATTCCCATTTTTAACTACTACCTGGTCGCCACCTCTACCAAGAGCTAATTCCTTAGCAAATTTAGCACTATTATAATTTTCCTGTGGAGATATACCTCCACATCCTATTCCAATACTTAATGTAACTTCTATTGAATTTCCAAAATCAATTTTTGAAATTTCATCTATTATTTTAAATTGTTTATTAATTTCATCTTCAATATATTTATCTTGTACTGATAAGACGTATTTATTTGTATCATATTTTTCTATCATTGCTTTTAAATTATTTGCATAATACTTTATTGTTCTCTCGATTTCTGCAACTAAAAGAGGTTTATTACTTTCATCAGTCTTTCCTAATACTTCTGAAAGATTATCAACTTCTATTAGCATAATACCCTCTTGAGTCTTTTCATAATCTATAAGCTTTGTTATATCATTAAATGATAATAAATATACATATTCATTTTCTTCTTTTTCAATTACAGTTGCATATACATCATATAATTTATTATTAATATTTAATCTTTGATGATTATATTCATTGGTTAATGTTCCTTCTAAATTTAATCCTCTTGCTATACTTAAAATATTATTTCCTAAAGCATTTTCATTAGGCTGCAAAGTATTAAATAATTTATTGCACCAAATTATTTCTCCATCTTCTCTAATTAATGATAAAGGATATATAAATTGAAGAACATTATCCTCAATCCCCTTATCAAGAGTTTTTGAAAAATAATTTATATCATCTTCTTTAGTCCAAAATGAATTCAATGTATAAAAGTTATCAATACAATGAAAAATTAATAAAATTATTCCAGCTAATATATGATTAAATGAAATTAATATTATTGAAGTTATAATTAATAATCCAGGCTTAAGCAAACGTTTAAGCATAGTTACTTTATCCATAAAAGCCTCCTAAGACATCCCTAGTCTGTTCTATTACCACTAATATAACGTTTTAGTCTACTTAAACTCTTACCTTCCTTTTCAACTTGATCCTCTGCTCTGATTCCTAAGTCTAACTTTGTTTTCATAGTTTTATCTATGTCTTCAAATGGATATCCAAGTTTTTCACCTAATACATATAAAATTATTATAGCACCTGAAACACACTCCAATATAGCATCTTTAGCTACATTATTACCCTTAGTAAGTAATCTGAAAAACTCTCCTATTATACAAAGAAGTTGTGCCTTCAAGTCTTCTATAATTTTAATGTTTTTCATTATATTAAAATTATCCTTTTTCATAGACATATCCCCTCTCCCTCTTAACCCTCGTATTCTTATTGTAATTTTTTTTCATCCTTATTGCAAGAATTTATAATTTCCTTCTATATTTTACCACATTTTGTAAGTATAATACTTATTTTTTATAATAAAAATAAACTATTATATCAATAATTTATTTTTTCATCAATAATTTTGAGTTTAGTCTAAAACTCATTATATTATATTTTTACATATAAATAAAACTGTCGCACTAATAGCTTATGACTATTAGTGCGACAGCTTCTCAAATTATTACTATTACTCAGTTGTAAATGGTAATAATGCTATGTTTCTAGCTCTCTTGATTGAAGTTGTTAATTCTCTTTGGTGCTTAGCACATGTTCCAGAGATTCTTCTTGGAAGTATCTTACCTCTTTCAGTAACATACTTTCTTAACTTATTTATATCTTTGTAATCGATGAATTCAGCTTTATCTACACAGAAAGCACAAACTTTCTTTCTAGATCTTCTCATTCTACCGCCTGGTCTTCTATTGTTGTTTTCTTCTCTGCTCATTTCTTTCCCTCCTCACCTAAAAAATTTCTTAGAAAGGCATATCTCCGTCATCAACAGGAGTTATATCCTCTTCAAAGTTTCCACCACCAAATATATCATTTGTTGGTGCTGAATATTCATTGCTTGCGCCAAAACTATTGTTTGATGAATTACTTCCCTTGCTTCCAAGGAATTGAACTCCACCAAATTGATCTGCTACTACTTCAGTAACATATCTCTTAGTTCCGTCTTTAGCATCATAACTTCTGGTTTGAATTCTACCGCTGATAGCCACTTGGCCACCCTTACTCATGTAATTTGCAGTACTTTCAGCCTGTTTACCCCATATTACTACAGGAATAAAATCAGCTTCATTCTGGCCAGTCTTTGGGTTATACCTATCAACTGCTAATGTTAAAGTCGTTACTGCAGCTCCAGTTCCTGGCGTAAACCTTAGTTCTGGATCTTTAGTTAATCTTCCGATTAAAACTACTTTGTTCATTTACAACACCGCCTTACGCTTGTTCATTAACGATGATATGTCTGATAACACCATCAGTGATTCTGAATATTCTATCTAATTCTCTAGGTAATTCTGTACCAGCAGTAAAGTTAACTAATGTATAGTAACCTTCGTTTACTTTTGCGATTTCGTAAGCAAGCTTTCTCTTACCCCAAAAATCAACGTTTTCTACTGTACCTCCACCATTTTCTATAACACCCTTAAACTTTTCGATGTTAGCTTTAACAGTTTCTTCATCGAATGATGGGTTTAATATGAATATAGTTTCGTATTTTCTCATCAATTTCACCTCCTCCCCTCGGACTAACGGCCATGCTTTGCACGGCAGGGATTACAATTTATGATTATATCATTTAATTCAAAAAATTTCAAGTAATTATTTTATTTTTCTGCTTCAACTACTATTTTTTTTGCACCTTTTACAAATTTACTTCTAGGAATCATTACAATTCTTCCACATCCGGTACATTTAATTTTTATATCAGCGCCAACTCTGATTATTTCAAATTCATAAGTACCACATGGATGTTGCTTTTTCATTTGTACTATATCTCCAAGATTAAAATTCTCTACCATTAAAATTCCCCCTTATCAGAATTAATATTTATTAATTGAGTTTTTGGATATGGTATTTCTATCCCATTTTCGTCTAATGTTATTTTTATTGCTTTCCTAAGCTCATTTTCCATCTTCCATTGAGTTAATGGTTTCGTTCTTCCAACTGTTCTTATTGTAACACTAGAAGCAGCTAATGCTGATACCCCTGATACTTCTATAGGTTCATTAATAAAATCTTCATGTTCTTTTTGAAATTTATCGCAGCATTCTTTTATAGCATTTATAGCATTATCTATATCTTCTTCATAAGCTATATCAACATCAACTATAAATCGTGTATTACCCCTTGAATGATTAGTTACTTCTGAAATCATACCATTAGGAATTGAATGAATATCACCTGTAAAATCTTTTATAATAGTAGTCCTTATTCCTATTGTTTGAACAATTCCACTGAAATTTCCTATTGTAACATAATCCCCAATACCAAATTGGTCCTCAAATAATATAAAAAATCCATTGATAAAATCCTTTATCAAACTTTGAGATCCAAGTCCCAATGCAACTCCACCTATGCTTGCAAAGGTAAAGGATATTCCACCAAAGAGCACTGACAAAATACTTGTAATTCCTAAAAAATATACAGAATACTTTAATATACTTTTCATAACCCCACCAAGGGTTTTAGCTCTTTGTGGATCTAATGATAATGCGGCATTACTCTTCACTTGTTTATCTACTGCTTTTTTTATTAAGTATTTTCCTATCTTTATTGATAAATACATAATAATTACTATTGAGATAATTTTTATACCCTTATTAAACACTACCTCAAAATCTTCAAGACTTATAATTACTTTTCCTATTTCAAGCTCAGTCTTATCTAATGACAAATGTACTAGATAATTTATACCATGCACTTACTGCTCTCCTCTCAATATTACTACTCAACAACAATATATCCGTTTTCTTCCTTAAAATAGATATTCTTATACTCTATTATATTATTCTTTAATATTGAATCGATATGTTCCTTATCATCCATTCTTACACATATACCACAGCTCATAGTTATCGACGTTGGAGTCGGCATTATTCTGAATTTGTAATTTAATTCATTTAACTTTTTTTCTGCTGACATGGCATCATGTGTATTTTTAAAAACCACAATATAGTAATTCATATACTGCCACCACCTTTCACACTATAATTTATATTATATATGTTTTTATAAGTTTATAAAGTTATTACAATTAAAATATTTTCTATTAATTAATGAAAATATCTATCCTTTATCTTATAATTATATAGATAGAGAGAATAAAGGAGTATGATATGTTTTCATTATTGACTATATGCAAAGCTATATTCATAGGATTTCTTACAGGATTTACAGCCTCAATTCCCTTAGGTCCTTCTGGTCTTGAATCTGTTAACAGGTCAATGTCTAAAGGATTCAGGGAAGGGTTCAAAGTATCTTTAGGTGCTGTTTCTGCTGATCTTTTATATATAGTTATTATAAATTTAGGTTTATTTACATTATTGAGCAAGCATCGTAATTTTCAAAGTATATTTTGGATTGTATCAGGAGTCATTCTAATTCTATTTAATCGTCTGTCATTCACAGATAGCAAAAAGAAAACTGACTCTAAAAATCTATTAAATAAATATACATCAAATGGATTTGTGACTGGTTTTTTAATTACTTTTGTAAATCCAACAACACCTTCTTTATGGATTGCACTAAGTACTACTGTTTTGAGTGTTTGGAGATATCATGGAAGAATATATTTTTTAACATCGGTATCTTCAATGATGATTGGAAGTATAACTTGGTTTTGCTTACTCAACATATTAGTAAGTAAAGGTGTTCGAAAATTAAAATCTGATTACACTAAAACAACATCAAAATTATTAAATTATTTTTTAATGATTCTCGGAATATCTTTCATTATTTTAGGAATATTTAAATTTATAAAATAATCTTTTTTATATAATGATTGTATATTGATAATTAACTTTAGAGGTGAACAAATATGGACGTTTATTTAGATAATTCTTCTACCACCTTTCCAAAACCAAAGCAAGTAATTGATGGTATGTATAACTACATGTTAAATGTTGGTGGTAATGCCGGAAGAGGTAATTATACAAATACTCTTCAAAGTAATCGATTTTTATATGAAGCACGTGAAATTGTAAGTGACTTTTTTGGTTTTTCGTCACCTAGTAATGTTATTTTTACAAACAACGTTACAACTTCATTAAATATGTTAATAAAAGGACTAATTAAGCAAGGAGACCACGTTCTAACATCTTCTATGGAACACAATTCCGTTTTACGTCCTCTTATAAACTGTAAAGAACTATTAAATATAAATCTCGATATAATTGATGCTGATGAATTTGGATTTATTAACGTTTCAGATTTTAGATCTAAAATAACATCTGATACAAAATTAGTAGTATTGACCCAAGCTTCAAATGTAACTGGATCAATTCAGAATATAGCCGAAGTCGGTAAAATCTGTAAAGAAAAAAATGTATTTTTTATTGTAGATTCATCACAAGGAGCTGGTGTTCTAGAACTTAACATAAATTCTGTAAATGCTAACGCTATTGCTTTTACCGGACATAAAAGCCTTCTTGGGCCTCAAGGAATCGGAGGATTCATAATTGATGACAAATTAAACGACTCTTGTAAAAGTATATTACATGGCGGAACAGGAAGCTTATCCTATTCTTTAGATCAACCTGATTTTCTTCCTGATAAATTTGAATGCGGAACTCATAATATGCCAGGTATTGTTGGTCTATCAGAAGGTATAAAATTCATAAATTCTACAGGATTAAAAACAATATATGAACATAATCATTATCTTATAAATTATTTACTAGATGGTCTACAAAATATAAAAGATATAATAATTTACGGTGATTCAACTGGTAAAAACATAACTACTTGTATTTCAATAAATATGAAATCTTTGGATTCCTCTGAGCTTGGTTATTTACTAGAAAATAGTGGTATAAAAACACGATGTGGTCTTCATTGTGCTCCATTAGCTCATAAAACCATCGGAAGTTATCCAAGTGGTACCGTGAGATTAAGTGTTAGCTATTTCAATAAAAAAGAAGAAATTGACTTTACACTAAAAACTTTAAATAAAATATCACTAAATAAATAGTTATTTGAATAAAACCTCCTTTATTGGAAATAAATCTAATAAAGGAGGTTTATTATATGTGTGATAATTTTTCTGTTGATTCATCTTTACCAACTGCTTATATAAAAATAAAAGAATACTTAACAAAAGAATTGAAATCAATAGTTAACAACCGCCCCATTGTAATTTTGTGCATCGGTACGGATAGATCTACCGGAGATTCATTAGGTCCTATTATTGGATATAAATTAAAACATCTTTCAGTTGATAATATTTATATCTATGGGACTTTAGAAAACCCAGTCCATGCAAAAAATCTTTCTAATATTCTAGAAAAAATAAGCTGCTACTTTTCAAATCCTTATATTATTGCAATTGATTCTTGTTTGGGATCATTAACTAACATCGGAAAAATATTTATAAAAAAAGGTCCTTTACACCCTGGATTAGCTTTAAACAAGGATCTTCCCCCTATTGGTGAGATGAATATAACTGGAATTGTTAATATTTCTGGAAGTTTTGAATTTTTAGTTTTACAAAATACTAGACTTTATACAGTAATGAATCTGGCAGATTCTATTTCTAGAGGTATTTACCATTTTGCACTTGATAATAAAGATACAACTTCTGATAACATTATTTCTCTACATTAACCATTTTATATTTTTCATATTTAAATTGTTTCACGTGAAACAATTTAAATAAAGTTATGTAAACTATTTATGTTTTTTCATTACAAAATAATTAGAACTTATATAAATTTGAATCGTAATGTATAAACTAACAATATTATAAATAATATCTTCTAATAATATTATTAAAAAAGAAGAAGTAAGTATATTTTCATACTTACTTCTTCTTTTTATTAACTTCATATTTATTACAAGCTTCATTTAATACATATAATTCTTCTTCTGAAAGGTCATATCTTGAAATTCCTTTATCAACTGGTTTTGCATAAGTTGTACTTTCTTGTCTTCCATATATTCCAGTTAATATAACACCGTCATTTTTGTCATCTAATAATGCAATTGAGAAACTCAAATCACTTCCAACATCTTCAAAAGCTTTATATCTCATTATAGCAACCTTTTGTATGCACTCTTCCATTTTAACTTCTAATCTCTCACATTCCTTGATTGCTTTTTCAGATATTTCTTTTACTTCTTCTACACTCTCTATTCTTTCTAACAGCATTTCTTCTAGATTCTTACTATTAGTTCCTTTCATAAGCCTTCTATACTTATCTTCAACTTTACCAATAGTTTTAAATAAAAATAAAATTATTATAAATAATAATACTATTATTACTGCCATTCCTATTATAATATATGGCATAAATTCATTAATCGAATTAATTAATGCTTCCAATTTACTGTCATTCCTTTCATAATTGTTTCACGTGAAACATTAAATATCAATAATATCTAATATTCTTTGCAAATCATCTTCTGAATAATATTCAATTTCTATTTTACCTTTATTATTTTTATTAGATATATTTACTTTTGTTCCAAAATAACTTTGAAGTTGATTTTTTATTTCCTTATAATAAGGATTTAATTCATTATTTGTTTCTTTTTCTTCTGAAGTTTTGCCTTCAAGTATTCTTTTTACCAATCTTTCCAATTCTCTTACAGATAAATTTTCATCAATAACTTTTTGAGATAATTCATATTGAATCTCTTTATCTTTTATTCCGAGAAGTGCTCTTCCGTGTCCCTCAGTAATAATTCCTTCAATTATATACTGTTGAACTCTTATATCTAGATTCATTAACCTCATTGTATTAGTAATAGCCGTTCGTGATTTACCTATTCGCTTACTTAAATCTTCCTGAGTTAAATTAAAATCACTCAATAATTTTTTGTAAGCTGACGCTTCTTCTATTGGATTTAAATCTTGTCTTTGTATATTCTCTATTAAAGAAATTTCTAATACATCCTTTTCGCTGAGCTCCATAACTATTGCTGGTACATCTTTTAACCCTGCCATCTTAGCCGCTCTCCAACGTCTTTCTCCTGCAACAATTACATAAAGTCCATCATCTGATTTCCTAAGGATAAGAGGTTGAATTATTCCATGAGTTTTTATAGATTCTGTTAATTCAGCTATCTTATCATTATCAAATGCTTTTCTAGGCTGATTATTATCATTTCTTATTTCATTTAAAGGAATTAGCATCTTCCCTTTTTCATCCTGTTGTTCTGATTCTACTAAATCTTCAGGAATAAGCGCACTTAATCCCTTACCTAAAGCAAATTTCTTTCCCATCCTTTTACTTCACCTACTGTCTTTTTAAGAATTCTTTGGTTAAGTTAGTATATGCTTCAGCACCCTTACACTTATTATCATACAAAACTATCGGTAATCCAAAGCTCGGTGCTTCTGCTAATCTTATATTTCGTGCTATTGTAGTTTTATACACTTTGTCCTTAAAATATTTCTGAACTTCCTTTAAAACTTCATTACTAAGGTTAGTTCTATAATCAAACATAGTCATAAGAACCCCCTCAATTTCGAGCTTCTTATTTAAGGATTTCTTAACTAATTGTACAGTATTCATTAATTGGCTTACACCTTCTAGCGCGTAAAACTCACATTGCATAGGAATTAAAACTGAATCAGCACAAGTCAGCGCATTTATAGTTAATACACCTAATGACGGTGGGCAATCTATGAATACATAATCATATTCATCTTCTATTTCCTTTAGCTTGTTTTTCATAATATTTTCTCTGTCACTTTTATTAATTAATTCAACTTCTGCCCCAGCTAATTCCATTGTTGATGGAGATATAAATAAGTTATTAACTAAATCACTTTGTACTATTGATTCTTTCATAGAAACATCAGAAATCAATACATCATATATAGAACAATCTAAGTTGTTCTTATCTATACCTAATCCACTTGTTGTGTTCCCTTGTGGATCTATGTCTATTGTTAAAACTTTGAAACCTTCCATTGCTAAATAAGAGCATAAATTTATATTAGTAGTAGTTTTTCCAACTCCACCTTTTTGATTGAAAATACATATCGTCTTCATAATTATAAGCCCAAAAAGAGCATTCCCCCCTTCCCATATATTAATATTATATATATATTTGTCCCATAATAAAAGAATTATGTTATAAAAAAGAATAAATAGTCTTAAATTGGTTAAAAAATATATTGTATTTCACAATAAAAATATTATTCATTTTTATGAGAAAAAATTAAGGCACAATTCTGTGCCTTATAAAAATAAAATCATCTATTTCTTTGGTTTTGGAATCTTTATTGTTAGCTCTAAAAATTCCTCTTCATCTTTATATCCATACTCTGCTGGTATATCGAATTTTTCAAAAACCTGCTTTATAGTGTTAACATATAATTTTGCTGGAAGTACATTTTTGGTATTTTTTCTCTTTTTCTTTAATTCTTCGCTAGAAATTTTAAGTAATTCTTTATTTATTAATTCCTCTGTCTTTTTTACATTTAATCCGTCATTTATTACTTTTTTAATTATTTTTAGTTGTAACTCTTCATTTGGAAGAGTAAGTAGTGATCGAGCATGTCTTTCTGTTAATTTATTATTTAAGCATATTCCTCTAACTTCAGTACTTAATTTTAATAATCTTAACTTATTAGCAATTGTAGACTGTTTTTTTCCCATCCTTTTTGCTAACTCATCCTGAGTAAAACTATGATCATGTATTAAATTATAATATGCTTCTGCTTCTTCAATATAATTTAAATCTTCTCTCTGTAAATTTTCTAATAGTGCAATTTCAGCAGACTCTGCATCTGTTATGTCTACTATATTACAAGGAACCTTATTTAAATTAGCCAATTTAGCTGCTCTAAGTCTTCTTTCACCTGCAACTAATTCGTAAACATCCCCTCTTTTTCTGACTGTAAGTGGCTGAATTATTCCATATTGTTTAATTGACTCGGATAATTCTTCAATAGACTCTTCATTAAAATATTTACGTGGTTGATATATATTGGGAATCACTTTATCTATATCTATCTGTATTATTTCATTATTCATGTTCTAACCCATCCCTCATTAAAATACTAAAAATTAATTATTTACTAACATATTTATTCTACTACAGCTACAATTTTCCTTTTTATATTTTCTAAAATAACATTTTTTATATGTTATTTTATTGGTTTTTTTGTTATTGTACCTGCTTTTCTAGGGTAAATTTTTTCACATGGTTTTATTTTTTTTACAACAACAAGATTATGTTTTAATTCTGTTTCCTCTATATTAACCTCACATATATCAACAAGCTGGCCACCAAGAGTTCCGATAGCATTTCTACTCTCTTGTATTTCTTGTTCTACAGAAGGTCCTTTTAAAGCAATAAAATTACCACCAATCTTTACATAAGGTAAACAAAACTCTGATAATACACTCATATTAGCAACAGCTCTAGATGTTGATATATCAAACTGCTCCCTTAAATCCTTGTTTCTGGCTCCATCTTCAGCCCTAGAATGAATTGTTGTTACATTTTTCAACCCTAATTCTTGAACTACTGTATTTAAAAAATTAATTCTTTTATTTAATGAATCCAATAAAGTTACTTTTAAATCTTCTCTCATAATAGCAATTGGTAATCCAGGAAATCCTGCCCCTGTTCCAACATCTATCAATGTTTCTGCTTTTTTAAACTCATCTCTCTTAAATGCCTTTATACAATCTATAAAATGTTTTTTTACAACTTCTTCATCTTCAGTAATTGCAGTTAAATTAATCTTTTCATTCCATTCCTGAAGCAGTCTCATATATTTCATAAATCTCTCATATTGTTGTTCTGATAGCTGCAATCCAACATCTTCTGCTGCCTTAGCCATTAAATTAAAAAATTCCATAAATTAACCTCCACTGGTCCTTAAGATTGCTTTCCATATTGATGTTCTAAGTATATAAGTAAAACTGATATATCAGCTGGTGAAACACCAGATATACGTGATGCCTGCCCTATACTTATTGGTTTTATATTAGATAACTTTTGTACTGCTTCAGTTCTTAATCCACTTACATCATTATAATCTATGTCTTTAGGTAACAATTTTTTTTCAAACTTTTTAAATTGACTAACTTGTTCCATTTGACTTTGTATATATCCTTCATACTTAGTAAGAACATTGATTTGTTCACCAATATCATCTGATAAATCCGGTCTTTCAGGATCTAATTGTGCTAACTGAAAATACTCTAATTCTGGTCTCTGCATTAATTCATAAAAACTAATAGCTTTTCTTAAAGGAGTTGAATTTATTGATACTAAAAATTCATTTACTTCCTTCTTATTTGTAACTTTCAATGTCTTTAGTCTTTCTAATTCATCTTCGATATTTTTCTTTCTAGTTAAAAATGTATTATATCTTTCTTCTGTAACTAATCCAACTCTATGACCCATTTCAGTTAATCTTAAATCAGCATTATCTTGTCTTAGTAGCAATCTATACTCTGCTCTCGAAGTCATCATTCTATATGGCTCATTAGTTCCTTTAGTAACTAAATCATCTATAAGTACTCCTATATAAGCATCTGAACGAGTTAAAATTAAAGGTTCTTGATTTTTTATTTTAAGTGCTGCATTAACACCCGCAACTAATCCTTGAGCTCCTGCTTCTTCGTATCCAGAACTTCCGTTTAATTGTCCAGCACCATATAATCCATCAATATTTTTAAATTCTAATGTTGGTTTAAGTTGAGTAGGATCAATTGAATCATATTCTATTGCATATGCAGTTCTCATCATTTCAACATTTTCTAGCCCTGGAAGAGTTCTAAGCATTTTTATTTGTACTTCTTCAGGAAGTGATGAAGAGAATCCTCCAACATACATTTCTAAAGTATCCATACCCTCTGGCTCAACAAATATCTGATGTTGAGTTTTATCAGGAAATCTCATTACTTTATCTTCAATAGATGGACAATATCTAGGTCCAACCCCTTTAATGCTTCCATTATAAATCGGAGATCTATTTATATTTTCTCTTATAATATTGTGAGTTTCTTCATTGGTATACGTTAAGTAACATGCAACCTGTTCCTTCTGTAGTTTTCCACTCATAAATGAAAATGGAACTATTTTATCATCACCATTTTGTTCTATCATCTTAGAAAAATCTACTGATTTACTATTTATTCTTGCTGGTGTACCAGTCTTAAATCTTCTTAACGAAATTCCTAAATCTAATAATGATTGTGATAAATCATTAGCAGGGAATAATCCATTTGGTCCTCCGCTATATGATACTTCTCCAATTATTATTTTTCCTTTTAAATATGTACCTGTTGCTAAAACTACTGCTTTACACTTAAATACAGCACCATTTTTAGTTACTACACCGCTCACTTTGCCGTCTTCAACTATTAATTCTGTAACTTCTATTTGTCTTATCTTTAAATTATCTTGTTCTTCTAGAACCTTCTTCATTCTAAATTGATAATCCTTTTTATCTGCCTGAGCTCTTAATGAATGTACTGCAGGTCCTTTAGATGTATTAAGCATTCTAGATTGAATAAATGTATGGTCAATATTAACTCCCATTTCTCCGCCCAAAGCATCTATTTCTCTAACTAAATGTCCTTTAGCTGTACCACCTATATTAGGATTACAAGGCATTAATGCAATTGAATCTAAATTTATTGTACAAACTAATGTGTTTAACCCCATTCTAGCAGAAGCCAGTGCTGCTTCACAACCAGCATGCCCAGCTCCAACTACAATGACATCAAATTGTCCAGCTTCATAATTTACTGCCATTTTTTCTTTACCTACTTTCCACAACAAAATTCACTGAAAATTTTATTTAATAAATCTTCCTCTAATTCATCACCAGTTATTTCACCTAAAGCCCTCATAGCTGATGTTATATAGATTGATATTAAATCTAGATATTCATTCAAATTAATCTTTTCTAATGCTAAATTACAATCTTCTAAGGATCTGTATAACGCCTGTTTATGTCTCGTATTTGAAATTATTAAGCTTTCAGAATCAATTTCTCCATTAAAGAAAAGATTCTTTATTTCTTCTTTTAAGTTTTCAATTCCGAATCCTGTTTTTGCAGATATCTCTATTGTTCTGTTTAAACTTGTAATAACTTCTTCTGATAACTTACATTCTAAATCTACTTTATTTAGCAACGCTATATACTTTTTATCATTAATTGCATCTATTATAACCCTATCTTCATCATCTAAAGCTCTAGATGTATCTAGCATTAATATAACTAAATCTGCTTCTTCAATCTTTTCCTTTGATCTTTCAACACCAATTTTTTCTACAGTATCTTCTGTGTCTCTAATACCAGCTGTATCTGTAATCTTTATCGGTATTCCATCTAAATTTATATATTCCTCAATTATATCTCTTGTAGTTCCAGGTATATCTGTTACTATTGCTCTCTTTTCTCTTAATAGCGAATTAAGTAAAGATGATTTACCTACATTAGGTTTTCCTACAATAACAATATTAAGACCATCTCTTATTATTTTTCCTTCATCTGCATTTTTTAATAATGAATTAATTCTTGTAATAGTCTTAGTTATACTGTCTTTAATCTGAGCAATTAAATCATCATCAACTATATCTTCATCATCTTCTGTAAAGTCCACAGCATATTCGATTAATGCTAATACATTTAAAAGATATTTTCTCAATTCTCCAATTTCTTTTGAAAGTGCACCTTTACTCTGCATCATAGCTGACTTCATAGATAATTCAGTTTTGGCCTTTATAATATCCATTGTTGCTTCTGCTTGACTTAAATCTATTCTTCCGTTTAAAAATGCTCTTTTAGTAAACTCTCCTGGTTCAGCTATCCTTGCTCCAGCTTTAACTATCTGATTTAAAACTCTGTTAGTAGCAACAACTCCACCATGACAATTAACTTCTATTACATTTTCTCCTGTATAACTTCTAGGTCCTTTCATATAACTTAGAATAACATCATCAATTATATCTTTAGTGTCTAAATCCACTATTGTTCCATATCTCATAGTGTATGTTTTCATATCTTTTATATCTTTTTTGCTCTTTGGAGCAAAAATCTTGTCAGCAATTTCTAGGGCTTTTTCCCCGGAAATTCTTATTATAGCAATTCCTCCTTCTCCAATTGGAGTTGCTATAGCACAAATAGTATCAAATTCTCTCATCTAGTATCCTCCTTAAAAAGAAGCTTTTATTATTAGTATATCCAGTTTGAACTAATATCAATTTTACATAACAAAATTTAATTAGTCAAAAATATATTGCATTAATTTAAAGTACAATTTTTAATTGCCTATAAAAAGAGAAAGCCCGTTCAGGCTTTCTCTTTAAATATTTCTGTTTAATTCTATAACTACTCGTCTAAATGGCTCTTCTCCTTCACTGTATGTCTTAACATCAGAGTTATTTTGAAGAGCAGAGTGAATAATTCTTCTCTCATAAGGGTTCATTGGCTCAAGCTTATATGCTTTACCACTCTTTTTTACTCTTGATGCACTTTTAAGTGCAACACCCTTAAGAGTTTCTTCTCTTTTGCTTCTATAATTTTCAGTATCTAATATAACTTTTTTATGAGGAAGTTCATAATTTTTATTAACTACTAATGAAACTAAATATTGTATAGAATCTAATGTTTCTCCTCTATAGCCAATTATAAGCCCCATATTCTTACCGCTTAAATTGATTTTTAAAGTATCATTTTCTTCAACAATATTTATTTCAGCACTTAATTCCATGCTATTAAGAATAGTACTTATGAATTTTCTAGCTTCCTCAATATAGTCATATTTACTTGTAACTTTAATCTTAGCGCGTTTAACTCCTATGACATTGAACAATCCCTTTGAGCCATGTTCTAAAACTTCAACAGTTACGTTGTCTTTAGTTAAACATAATTCATTTAAAGCTTTATCCAATGCTTCTTCAACAGTTCTTCCTTCTACTTCTATTGATTTCATGTGTTAACTCACCACCTCTAAATTCAAAAGCAAAATTTAAAAATAAAAATTTATATTACTTCTTCTTTTTTTTCTTTTTCTTACTTGCTAAATTTTTAGGTTCTTCAACTTCCATAGCAAACTTATTTTCTTCTTGTCTATTTACTGCTGTTTCTTCTTTGATTTTATCTTTTACCGCTGGTCTATAGTTTAAGAAGTAAGTTTGAACAGCTTGAATTAGGTTACCCATAATCCAATATAAAACTAGTATCGCCTTAAAGTTTAATGACATGAATCCCATCATACCAGCCATCATCAAATTCATAGTTCCCATACTCATTCCACCTGGCTGCTGTGGTGTAGCCTTTGTCATTAAATAAGAAGGTAAATATGTAGATAAAGCTGCTACTATAGCTAATATATAGTATGGATCTGGTGCAAATACATCTTTTATCCATAAGAATGATGCAACTTGACCCTCTGGTAAATTAATACCCATAAACACCCAATATAAAGCCATTAATATTGGTAGTGGTAATAATGTTGGAAGGCATCCCCCTACCATACTTACATTATTATCTTTATATAATTTCATTACCTCTGTATTCATTTTTTGAGGATCACTTTTGTATTTATCCTGAATTTTCTTAATTTCAGGTTGAATTTTCTGCATTCCTCTAGTGGATTTTGCAGCTTTGATATTAAATGGTAATATTAATAGTCTTACTGCTACTGTAAAAGCAAGTATTGCTAAAACATACGATAGACCTAGATCAGTTACACCCATGCCAACGATTACGTTATGAAAGTAATCAAATATGTTTCGCATAAAATCAACTATCGCTTGAAACATAAAAAACTATTCCTCCTATTCATTTATTTTACTGGGTCATATCCACCTTTAGAAAAGGGATTACATCTTAAAATTCTGTAAACTGCCATAATACTTCCTCTAAATGCACCATATTTATTTATAGCATCTAAAGCATATTGAGAACATGTAGGCCTGTATTTACAGCACGAAGGTCTCCCTGGTGAAATAAATTTTCTATAAAAATTAATTAGACTTATTAGTAGTTTCTTCATTAATATATAAGCCTGCCTTTTTAATTAAATTTATCATAGATTTTTCTACGTCAAAATAATTTTTGTCTACGATAGGATTTCTAGCTATAAAAATAAAATCGTATCCTTTTAATATATAATTGCAATTTAATCTAAAACTTTCGCTTATTAATCTCTTTGATCTACTTCTAACAACACTGTTTCCAACTTTTTTACTTACAGAAACACCTAATTTATTATAAAGATTATTTTCTTTATCTTTATTCCTTTTATTTTTTAATATATACATAACTAGAAGTTCATTGGCAAAAGATTTGCCTCTTCTATATACAAATTTAAATTCAAAATTTTTTTTTAATCTATAAATCATAGATATTAAAACCCCTTTTTTCCGCCATTTGCAGAAAAAAGGCCACTAAATGCGGCCCTTATGCTGTTAATTTTTTTCTTCCTTTTTGTCTTCTGTTCTTAAGAATGTTTCTTCCTGATGCAGTACTCATTCTTTTTCTGAAGCCATGTTCTTTTTTTCTTTGTCTTTTTTTAGGTTGATATGTCATGAACATTACACATGCACCCCCTTAAATATATTATTTATAGCAAAAACTATACTTCATGATTTTAAATTTTACTTTTCTATTATATATACAACATAAATTTCTGTCAAGGTCTGTAAAGTGTCCATTATTTGTTGATAAAATTATCAACATGTAATTTTTTTGTGGATAACTTATTGAATAACCATATTTACTTATGATATCATATGTGTATATTGTGAATAACTTATTTAAAACATAGTTTATCCACAGTTGTGGATAAAGTTGTGTATAACTTGTTTATTCTTTTCAATTAAATTATATCTAGAATGTGATAAATCCTGGGTTTATCACTGTTTATAATTTAATTTTTCGTGTTGTTACTAATTTTTTTCAACATAACTCTATACACATAATTATTAACATGTTGATATATTTATATACATATTAGGGTATAATTTAAAACTGTTGATATATTTGTTGATAAGATGTACATAATATTAATAAAAATTTTTTATTAGATATATGGAGGAATACAGATAC